>WAOT01000009.1 GCA_015521115.1 Desulfurococcales archaeon | reverse complement strand
TAGACAGCGGGAGCGTGGCAAGCCCCTACAGGGAGACTGAGGGTATGAAGGACGGTAGCGACGCCATAGGCGACTGGCCGGTGCTCAACGCTCTACTAAACGCCGCGGCGGGAGCAACATGGGTCTGCTTCCACCACGGAGGCGGAGTGGGAATAGGGTACAGCATCCACGCAGGCATAGGGCTGGTACTAGACGGTACTGAGGAGAGCGAGAAGAGGGCTGAGAGGGTTCTAACAGCAGACCCCGGGCTGGGTGTGGTGAGGCACGCTGACGCCGGCTACGAGAAGGCTAAGAAGACTGCCTGCGAGAAGGGCATATGGATGCCCATGCTCCAGTGCTAGTCTAGAACTATCTCCTCCCCATTACCAGGTATTTGCACGTCCACGCCTATTTCCTCCTTCACCCTCTCCGCAAGGACTCTCTGAACAGCGGGATCTCCGTGTACTAGGACAACCCTCTCGAGGCCCCGCACACCCCTGAGAACTCTTAGTATACCCCGCTTGTCTGTGTGGCTTGAGAAGTCGAACCACTGGACTCGTGCTAGCACTGGGAGGTTCTCCTCCCCGAATACCCCCTCTTCAAGTATCCTCCTACCGGGAGTTCCTGGGGCCTGGTAGCTTACTAGGAATATCGCGTTTCTGGGGTTGGCGAACATCTTCTTAAGGTAGTAGAGGCTTGGGCCCCCCTTAAGCATTCCAGCGCTCGCTATTATCACCCCAGGCCTCTTGTAGGCCCTCCTCCTGTCCTGCCAGCCTTTTACCATTCTGAACATTGAGGCCGCCTTGGCTAGTAGCCCTGCATCTCTCAGGTACTCGCCGTGGGCCAGGTATATCTCGGTTATCTGCCTGATCATGCCGTCAATCCATACAGGGTAGTCGAAGCCCCTCTCGGCTAGTATGCTCATGATCTCCTGACCTCTCGAGACGCTGAAGCTGGGGACGAGTACTGTCCCGCCCTGTTCCACGACCTCTAGGACACTGTGGTAGAAGTGGTCTTCGGTCTCAACTCTTGGCGGGTGGTTGCTCGCCCCGTAGGTGCTCTCTATGATCACGGTGTCAGCCTTTACTCCATCGAGGCGTGCTGGCTCCATGAGTTTGGTCTCAACAGTGTTCATATCACTCGTGTAGAGTATGCTGTGCCCGTCAACGTGGACTAGGACTGCTGCACTACCCGGGATGTGCCCGTTGTAGAGGGGCTCGAACTGGAACATGCCGGCCTCAACAGTGTCGCCGTAGTGGACTGTCTCCGCATGGCCCAGCATGTCGTCAACTGTTGCCTCGTCATATGGGAGATAGGGCCCGTTAAGCTTTATCATGTCATAGAGTAGGAGGCGGGAAACGTCTAGCGTGACTGGTAGAGCGTAGAGGCGGGGCAGGATTGAGACGAAGAGGTATGGCGCAGCCCCTATATGGTCTAGGTGGCTGTGGGTTAGGAAGACCCCGTCGAGATCCCTTGGCCTCACATGCTCTGGGAAGATTGGCTGGTCGTTCTCGTCGAAGTTTACACCGTAGTCTAGGAGGAGTATCCTGCCGTTCTTCTCTATCCCTATAGCCGCCCTGCCCACCTCTCTACCGCTACCTAGTATCTTTATTTTTACACTCACTATACTCACCGCATACCTTAACCTTAGTCTATTGCCTTATACCCCATTCTAGCTTGACGGTCAGACGCCTTAAACTCTATGGGTATACGGGGCACATTTATCACCCCAAACCATGACACTGTAGGGGCGTGGGGGTTCCAGGAGCATGTTCGGTGTCAACCCTAGGGATCTGAGGAGGCTTATGAAGCAGTTCGGGATCAAAATGGAGGAGCTCAGGGTCGAGCGTGTCCGCCTGGAGCTGGATGACGGGAGGGTTCTCATTATAGAAAAGCCACAGGCCGCCATGATAATGAGGCAGAAGGCGCAGCCGCCCATGCTCTACATCGTGGGAGAGCCTGTAGAGGTGGAGGAGAAGCCCACGGAGGAGGCCACACCCAAGTTCACCGAGGAGGACGTAATGCTAGTAGCGGAGCAGGCAGGCGTTTCGCCCGAGGAGGCTAGGAGGGCCCTTGAGGAGACCGGGGGAGACATAGCCGCTGCTATCCTGAAGCTCCAGGGAGAAGGCTAAGAGAAGCCCTGTCTAAAACCTGCGGCCCTCCTCAACTTCACTATCAGGGCCTCTACAGAGGGTGAGGTGCTTAGTAGGAGGGGTATTCCCTCGAGCTCCGCCAGTTTAATGGCCAGCGGATCCACGTAGCGCCGGGGGCCGTGTAGGACTATTATTGAGGGTTTAACAGGTGAGACCCTAACAGCCACCATAGGGCTCCTACCCGCCCTAACACCTGTGAAGACGACCGCCCTCTCAGGCATCCCACCGAGCAGGGTGTAGAACTCTGAGCCCCTTAGGCTCGCTATCGCCTTCAGGCTGTCTATCACCGTGTAGCCATACACCCTCCTGTCCTGCGGGAGGTTCGGGGTCAAGAGTATGCTCCCGGTCGCATCAACGAGCTCCGCCACCGAGAGGGGGTGTGGGTAGTCCCTCATGTCTATGATAACTCCCGGGGGGACTCCGAGGAGGCGTGCCATCTCCCTAAGCCTCGGCCACCCCCTTTCCATGTCTATTCTGAGGAGGGCTAGGACGAAGCGCTGGATAAACTTTGACCCGGGCAGCCTCCTCCCCTTCTCATAGTCACTCACAACGCTAGCACTAACCTTCATAGTCTTAGCCATCTGGAGCTGGCTAGCCTGGAAGTACTCCCTCCACTTCCTCAAGGCCTCACCAGGCCTAGGGCTCATCACAATGTCTCCAGCTATACGCTTAGCCACCAGCTGCACAACATAGTCCTCCAGCATCTCAATAGACAATGGTCGAACCCCCTACACCCAAGTAGGGCGGGAATCCTTATATCCTCGCATACCGATCCAATGAGGAATGGGCTGGCCCTGGGCCCGTCGTCTAGCCTGGCTAGGATGCGGGGTACGCCGAGCCCACTGGGGGGCGGCGCCCGACTCGGGACCCCGTGGTCCGGGGTTCAAATCCCCGCGGGCCCACCAGCCCATCCCAAGGCTTCTAGACGCTCTAAGCACTACCCAGCCGAGATCCCTGGGTGAGGAGTGCGTCGTGTCCTCCTATTGATGCATCTTTAAGGGGCCCGCGGCCGCCCTCAGCCCTCACACGGTTCTTCATGGCCCCTGCGAGGGTGCTCTGTTCCGAAGTCGCTCAGCATTCTGGCGGCCGCGGGCCCCTTTGTTGTTCTAGTGTCTATTCGGAGGCGAATAATAGCCTCCTCTGGCCAAGGAGCTTGTTCCAGCTTATACCCAGGCTGAGGAGCATCTGCTCGAACACTGTCTTCACGTATTCAGTATACTTGTTCGTGTCTACCTCGGGGAGCCTGGCGAGCTTGACGGGTCTTACTCCTAGCTTGTCCTTTGTCTTGACGAAGGTGACAACCGTCCCCCTTGTTATCCTTAGCCCGTACTTCTTCAGGAGGAGGGCTGCCTTAACGTGCTGGGGCGTGTTTTTGACGTACTCCCTCGGATCCTTTGCCAGCATGACTTTTATTGCTAGCTCGTCCAGCATGTACTGCCTCCTCTTCAGCTTCTTCAGTATCCCGCTCACGTGAACCCTCAACTTATCTATAGCGTCGAAGAGGTCTTCAGGCGTCGAGATCTCGGCCAGTATCTTTACTGCGGTCTGGAACTCCTTCTTTATGAACTCGGGTGTGTTGCTCTTCTTGCCCACCATACCCTTAATGACGACCTCCCCCTCCGGCGTCACACTGATGTAGTTCTTCTTGAGACCGCTGAACAGGGCGAGCTTGAACTCCTTGTCTATCTCGAGGTCGAGTCCGTGCTTCTCCTTCACGTACCTGATTATCTCCGTTAACTCCTCCTTCGGGGGATCCCAGACGAAGAGGCTGTCGGTGTCACCGTAGAGTATGATGAGGCCCAGCTCCCTGGCCTTCTCGAGGGTGTCCTTAAGGACTGCCCTCCCTATCGCTGTAACGCTCTCTGCTACCGCCAGGCTGTAGTAGGAGAAGTTCTCGTTACCGAATACCCCGTAGCTCGCGTTGATATAGACTTTCATTGCAGCCTGGACGACGTTATACCACATCCTCAGCGTCTCCGGGAGGCTCTTGTCCTTGGCCATCTTCTTGTATATCTTAACCCTGAAGTCCCTCAACATCCCTATAATCTCGCTCGTCAGCCCCCTAATTGACATGCAGACCTCGTGCTCGACCTCCGGCACGATCCTCTTCTCCCCATTGCAGTACGGGTTGTTGACTGTCTCATAGCTAAGGTTCCAGTTCTTTATGACACTGGGGTACAGGCTGGCGAAGTCGAGGACTAGTATGTTGAAGAATACGCCCTGAAGCGGTTTCAGGACGATAGCTCCCTTATACTTCTTATCCTTTATTATGGCCTGGCTCTTCGGGGTTCCTGATAGCCTGCTTATCTCCTCCTTACCCGGGATCAGGTAGCCCCTCCTCCTGTGCTCCCAGTGTATCAGGCTCTTAATCCATCCTGAAACCTGTGTCCTGGTAACGTCTTCGACCCCGAGCTTGCTTACTCTCATTAGGAGGACTATGAGGTTCCATACTAGCATGTTATTGTATGTCAGCAGCCCCATTGTGAGCTCTGAGTCTGTTAGGTTGTAGAGGGCCAGTGTTGAGAGGTCGATCTCCGATATGGGCCTCTCAAGGACAACCTTCTTCTTGCCGAGGAGGGCTTCTGCGATAGCGTCTAGGTTCCTCTCCCTATACTTGTTCCCAAACGCGTAAACCTGGAGCGCCCTGATATCAAAGAGCTTGTAGAGGTCTATGTGGAGGGCGTTCCTAAACCCTGCGTAGTCCTGGTGAAACTCTATTGGTATAAGGTCTGCCGACACTCCAAGGGTGATAAGCCTGTTGTAGAGGTATGGTATGTCGAAGTTGTCACCGTTGAATGTTACGATGATCGGGTACGAGCTTATAGACCTGAACACCTCTAGGATTAGCCCTATCTCAGAGTCGAAGACCTCAACCTCGGCATCAAGGTCTAGAAGGCCCTCTCCGACAGGTACATCGTCCCTATCCAGGAGAAGTAACCTCTTCCTCCCACTATCATCGACTAGTGCGACACTCACTACGGGGAAGGAGGCGTTCTCCGGGTCAGGGAGCTCGCTCTCGAAGGGGGAGTAAACCTCAATGTCGAGGGCGACCTTCCGGGGGTTAGGCGGCTCCTGCTCGAACAACGGGATCCAGTTTACCGCCCTATTCCTGACCTCCTCAGGCTCGTCTGAGAAGGCCTCTAACACTTTGACCACGAACTCCTTATCGGGCCTATGCTCCTTGAGAGCTATGTCCCTCGAGGCTATGTGGTACATGCCGGGTACTAGGTGTTTGTCGTAGATGTAGTTGTGGTGGTACCGTATGTCCGCCTCGTAGAATTGGAGGCCTGCCGCCTTTGCGGCGTCCCTAAGCCTCCTCACCGCTAGGGGGTCGTTGACTATTACCTTGGTAAGTTTAACCTTAGACCTCTTGATCGGGTGGAATTTAACCACGGTCTCGAACCCAACAATTAACTTGTCCGCCTCATCTCTTGCCAGCGTAGACTTTAGCTCCGGCCCGGGCTTGGCGTCTACCAGGAAGTACGGCTTATGGCCGCTCCGGTCGAACCACCTCTGTAGGGAGCCTTTAGCGGGGTCGTAGATGTATATTACAGCCTTACCGGGCTGAGGGTCGTATTTGACCTCCATCACGTAGCCTACTGCCTCCTGTACGATGTCGTCCATCTCACCGAAGAGCCATTTGACCGGTCTAGGCTCTTTCAGGGACTTGAGTGGAGTATGATGCCTTGACCCTCCGACAACTACCCTCTTAACCGGTACCTGCCCCTGAACGGCGGGCTCTGCCCTCCGCTTGGTTCGCCCGTCTTCCTCCTCAACCTGTGTGGTGCGGGGTGAGTTGAGCTGGGGTTCGTGGCCGGCACGGCTCGGGGCTATCTCCTTCTGCGATACTCTATGGTCTTGGGGCTTTAGCGGGGGCCTCGTCCTCCTTCTGGTGTTCGGGGTCTCGAGGAAGTCTAGTATAGAGGACTTACCCCGTCGAGTCTTAGCCCCCCTACTACCGCTTCTAGAGTTTGAGTCGCCTCCCACACCGTTCTCTCGCTCTACTTCTTTGATTAGTTCTGCTATGAAGTCGTCGAGTCGGCGGCGCTTTCTAGCCAATACGGTTCAGCCTCCTCCCCAGTGTGGGGTTTAGGTGTCGGAACCTCTTATTATGGTGGAACCTGCCGGAGGCCTGGACATGCCTATATAGGGTAATACCGGCGTGGAGATATTTATAGCGGGTGAAGTCCCCTTGACCAGTATCTCCCTATCGCTAATCATTATGTTACTGTATAGTACCGCAATTACTTCTTAGACCATGCGAAGGTGTAAGTGGTAAACGGCTGATTATCCCCCTGGAGGTGTCAGGATATGGCTGTAGCCCCCAGGATAGACCACTTCATAATGGTGGAGCAGTACGAGCCTATAGTTTACATCATATCTACGATAACGGTGATCGTACTCCTCTACGCGCTGTTTGAGGCGTACAGGAGATGGACTTACGGTGGAGAGAAGATAGAGTTCTCCCCTCTAGGCCTCCGCCTGAAAAACTTCACCAAATACGCTCTCCTACAGTGGAAGGTTGTGAGACACCGTTTCCCGGGGACTATGCACCTCCTGATATTCCTCGGCATGGGCTGGCTACTCATAGCTACGACGCTAAGGGCGCTTGACGACCATATTGCTAGCTTACACGGGTTCATCAGTGGAAACTTCTTCATGGCTTATAAGCTCCTCAACAACATAGCCGGCCTACTCGTGATTATAGGCTCTATAATAGCGATAATTAGGAGGGCTCTTAAGCTTACACCGAACCTCCCACAGGACAGCGTGTACTACGCTGTTCACGTCCTCTTCCTCACAATAGTAATAACAGGCTTCTTCCTAGACGGCCTAGTCGCCGCATACCCAGGCAGCAGCAGACACCCATATGAGAGCCCGCTCTGGGATCCGATAGGGTACATGATATACTCCTGGGCCTCAAACCTCACACCAGAGGGCATAGAAGCAATATACAGGCCACTCTGGCTCTTCCACTTACTAATAGCCCAACTAACACTAGCACTCATACCCTTCACAAACCTCTGGCACATAGCCGCTTCATCCCTTAACGTCGCACTAGCAAGGCCTGAGCCCCCTCAGGAGGCCCTGAAGGCCTATCTCGACATAGACCAGAGGATCGAGGAGGAGAAGCCCATAGGTGTAGTGAAGCTAGCGGACACCACGTGGAAGCAGCGGCTCGACTATGATGCATGCACAAGCTGTATGAGGTGTACAAACTCCTGCCCCGCATTCGCCAGCGGGAAACTGTTGAGCCCGAGGGATCTCATAATCGGTATGAGAAACCTCATGTACGCTGGGAAGTGGGATCAGAGGGTCTGGAAGGAGGACGAGGAAGGGGAGGAGGCAAAGCTCCTCATAGACCCCGAAGTCGTTTGGAGCTGTGTGACTTGTGGCGCATGCGTCAACGAGTGCCCCGTGCTCATACACCATGTAGACACGATAATCGACATCAGGAGGGGTATGATGAGCACGGGGAGCGAGAAGATCCCGGAGGACGCCCTCAACGCTCTATACAGCATGCAGCAGACGGGCAACCCATTCGGCTACAACCCGGTGGACAGGGAGGACTGGGTAAGGGAGATGGCCGAGAGGCTCGGAGAGGACATAATCGCAGACCCGGAGGAGGAGTACGACTACATCTACTGGATCGGGTGCGTGGCAAGCTACGACCCAAGGATAAGGCCGGTAGCGGAGAACACGATACGCCTCCTAAAGAAGGCGGGCTACAAGGTGGGCGTACTACTCGAGGAGGGATGCTGTGGCGAGCCCGCTAGGAGGATGGGAGAGGAGACACTGTTCGTCGAGATCATGAAGATGACGCTAGAGACACTCAGCCAGTACAAGTTTAAGAAACTATTAGTCCACTGCCCGCACGGCTACCATGTATTCAAGAACGAGTACAAGAAATACATAGACTACCTGAGGCAGAACGAGGAGACTAGGGAGCTAGCGGACGTGCTTGAGCGCCTCGAGGTCGAGCACCACTCCGTCGTACTGTCCAGGCTCATAAAGGAGGGCAAGATCAAGCCCGTAAAGGGCCTAGACTACTCGGTAACATTCCACGACCCATGCTATCTAGGGAGGTGGAACGGGCACTACGATGAGCCTAGGCTAGTCCTCCGCTCTATACCAGGACTAAGGATAAGGGAGATGCCGAGGAGTAGGGACAAGAGCTTCTGCTGCGGTGGCGGAGGAGGACACATGTTCTACGAGATAAAGAGGGGTGAGAGGATCGCCAGGATAAGGGCAAAGGAGGCTGCCGAGACCCTCGAGAAGATCGGTGGTGAAAAGAGGGTTGTAGCGGTAGCATGCCCATACTGTAACACGATGTTTAGAGGGGAGGCTGAGGACTTCGGCTTCGAGGTTAAGGATATAGCCGAGCTCCTAGGAGAGGCGGTCGGCGACGGGGAGGAAAAGAGCTCTACCTAAGCTTAGGGGCCTCTATTAGCACCCTGGATCCAAACCTACGCAACCTTATTTTCTGCACATCAACAGGCTCAGGGAGCACATACTCCCCGCGGAACCTCCTCACGCTCCCAGCCCATAGTGTGTCGGAGAGGGCCTCCTCAGCGAACTTCTCATCTATCACTGCCTCAACCAGCATCTTATTCCCCGAGAACTTCACCTCAACAGTCGAGCCACGGGCTCCTGGAACATCGACGACTATGATGTACTTGTCCCCCTCATCATATATGCTTACGAGGGGCTCTGTCTCACCCCTCTCGAGCTGTCTAATCCTGTCCTCGAACATCCTCTCCATCTCCTCGTATTCTGCAAGCATCTGTGCCCTTAGCTCCTCCATCCTCCTCAGTATCCTCTTCAGCGTCTCGTCAAACACTGCGAAGGGGTCGTAGTACGCCACTCCCATCACCCCCGCATCTTGCCATGGCACGGGGGGCTATGTGTACATTAGTGTAGGCCTGTACTCATAGCCCTTGCCCATCCTAGCCATTAGGCTCTTAGTCTCCTTCATCAGCTCCTTCAGCCTGAGCTTTATCTTATCAGCCTCCTCCTCCAGCTTCTTCGTATCCACCTTGTAACCGTACAGTTTAGATATGGCCTCAACCGCCACAATGCTCGCTTCTGGGTCTGGGATGTCGACCATGGAGTCGACCAGTAGTACAGTATTTACAAGGCCCTGCCTGCTCGCCTCCTTGAGGACTATAGCATAGGGGCCTACGAGAACTCCTCCGGGAACCTGCTTGGCACCCGTGATCTCCGAGACCTTCTTAGCAGTCTCCTCATCGTTTGACAGCACGTATAGGTTGGGCTTCTCGAACTGGTACCTGCTAGGGTTCCCCAGGCCTGTCACGCTCAGAATGTTCCTCACACCACGGCTCCTAGCGTATTTGACTATAGCTACTGAGAATGCTATGGCAGCGGGAGGGGCGAGGGGGACATCGGACAGGACAACCCCTAGACGGCCGTCCTGGCTGCCGTAGATCCTAATGGGGTGCTTGGGCTTACCCTCAATTATGACAGCTACCGGGGGGAGGGCCTGGTAGCTGTCTATCCCTACGACGTCCCTCATCTTCAACTCCCTAACGAGGTGGAGCCCTGCTATTGCCCCAACAAGGCCTAAGTCGGGGAGTGCTAGCATTAGCGTCTCCGGCCTGAAGAGGTCGTACTCGTAGAAGTTGAAAGCGTCAATAGACTCCTCGAGTATAGGTTTGGCCATGATCACCTCTTCCACCTATCTACAACCAGAGGACTGTCGAGGGCCTTAAAACTAACTCTGCCGACCGCGTGGGTGCCAGCGAGATGAGTTTGAAGTGCCACACGGCCTCATAGACAATATTGCATATAGGACTAATGAATAAATACTGTTCAGACACCGCTCTTATCCCGACGAGAGCAAAAGGGAGGGTGAAGAGACATGCCCTACAAGGTAAGGATAGACCCCAGGGACACGTGCATCTCTGACATGGTCTGTGTGAGCATCTGTGGCGACGTCTTCCAGATGAACGACGACGACGGGAAGAGCGAGATCGTCCCACAGTTCAGGGTCAGCCCCGACAACAACGCTGAGGGAGTAGTCCCAGACGACCTCAAGGAGTGCGTCGAGGAGGCAGCCGAGAGCTGTCCCGTAAACATAATCCACGTCGAGCCCGCCTAAACCGGGCTAACCCTTTATTTACATCAATTACTCCTATCATTTTTACTTTTCATAATGCCCACAGGGTCACTGCCCGTTCAGGTGCCCCAGCTTATTACCTCCAATAGCACCTATCACCAGGGGTGAGCCTGGGAACCCGTAGTATGGGGGCAGGAGGGTTGGAGCTAGCAAGTTGGAGGCTACTGGCTAGGACGATAAAGAACGCCGACGTTGTAGTGGAAGTACTAGACATACGCGACCCTATACACACTAGGAGTAGGCGGGTAGAGCAGATGGCCGAGGCCCTCGATAAGGAGGTCGTGATAGTCCTGAACAAAGCCGACCTAGTGCCGAGGATGGTCGCCGAGAAGTGGAAGCGTATCATAGAGGGTCAGGGCTATGAGGTGATATACGTCTCCGCTACAAGAAGGCTGGGCACGAGAATGCTGAGGGGCCTGATCAAAGCCGTCGCCCCAATAAAACCCTTCTCAGCAGCAGTCGTAGGATACCCCAAGACGGGTAAGAGCAGTATAATCAACGCACTAAGGGGTAGGAAGGGTGCCTCGACAAGCCCGATCCCAGGGAGCCCGGGCTATACTAAGAGCATCCAACTACTCAAGATAGAGCCCGGGTTCTACATGATCGACACACCCGGTGTCATACCAGTGGAGGGCGGGTGGCCGGAGGCAATAATACGTGGCAGATCCCCTGAGGAGCTCCCAGACCCGGTTAGGCCGGCGATGGCCCTCCTCGAGAGGATCCTAAAATATAATCCAAAGGCAGTCCTCGAAGCCTACAAGATAACAGAGAAGGATCCCTACAGGATCCTAGAGGAGCTAGCGAGGAAAAGAGGGTGGTTCTACAAGAGCGACCACAGCCCTCTCATCGAGGAGGCTGCGAGAACTGTTATACGTGACTACCACAGGAACAAGCTACGCTTCTACGTGCCGCCGGAGGAGTACCTATTGGCTAATATAAAATAATACATACCTTGACTCCCTGAACTTAAACAGTGAGACCTGGAGACCTGAACCCGGAGCCCTAGTCTTCCTAGCTTGTGCTCCCGGAGGAAACAGTAGGCTATTCGGTGCCCGTCGTTTTGATTAAGCGGCAGGGGCGTTGCTTACTATGTAGAACTGTAGCTCCTCCTCGTCTGCCTTAGTCATCTTGAACTCTAGCCTCTTCCTTGCCTTCTCCTTTGCCTCCTCTACTCTTACAGTTATCATCCTGTTCACCCCCATGCTTCATGTAGTTAGTTAGTCGTCGAGAGGATATAAGGGTATGTCGGGGTATTACCTCGACATCTGTCTAATGCGTAACGGTTTTTGAACCTCTCCGAGCGTATACCTTAAATTTTGGAGACGTCTTAAGACGCCTCCAGGAAACCCGGGTATCGAGTGTGGGGGCGCAAATGAGTAAGGTGCGACATTCTCGGGCCGTATACAGATGGGCATGCCCCAACTGTGGGGGGTCTAATAATGAGGAGAGACTGAGCAAGGGGTTACCCTGTCCCCTCTGCCTCCCCGAGGAGCCTAGTGTTACAACGGCGGAGACCATACTCGAGGTTGCGAGAGCGCTAAGGAGACATGGCAGGCTTAAGGGCTATGCTGAGTTGGAGAAGCTTGAGAGGGAGAGCAGGGAGCTGATCAGGTTTTTCGAGAAAGCCGTCCGCAGCAGCCCCTGGGGGGCCCAGAGGGCTTGGGCGAGAAGAGTTGTTAGGGGTGACAGCTTCAGCATTGTTGCCCCAACGGGGGTAGGGAAGACTACTTTTGGGATAGTGGCGGCATTATACTTCGCCTGTAAGAGGGGTGAGAAGAGCTACATCATACTCCCCACCACCGCCCTCGTTATCCATGCTGAGCAGAAGGCCTCCCTCTTCATGGAGAACTTGGGCTGTACACCCCGCCTCGTGGCGATCCATAGTAGAATGGGGAGGAAGAGGAGGGCGGAGCTGATACAGGCCATACAAGAGGGAGACTTCGACGTCCTCATAACCACCGCCGCGTTCGCTAGGGTTAAGAGCGACCTCGTCTCATCCCACAGGTACCGCATGGTCTTTGTTGACGACGTAGACGCTGTGCTGAAGAGCGCCAAGAGCATTAACACCATTCTCAGGATAATCGGGTTCAAAGACGAGGAAATAGATCTGGGAATGGAAATCCTCCGCCTCCAGAGGAGAAGGGCCATACTCCTCACGAGGATAGCATCAATCCGCGAGACCGGCCGAGGAATGGAGCAGCTTGAGAGGCTTAGGGAAGAGCTAGACAAGCTCGAGAAGAAGCTAGAGTCCCTTAAAGCTAAAGTTGAGAGGGCAAGGAGGGAGAGAGTTGCCAGCCTCATAGTAAGCACAGCAACCGGCAGGCCCAGGGGGTCTAGGGTTAGGTTATTCGCGAGCCTACTAAACTTCGAAGCTGGCGGAAGGGCGGCTTGGAGTTTGAGGAGGGTTTACGACCTCTACACTTACCCGTCCGACGGTGTATATAGGAGGGTTGTCGAGATCGCATCCCACCCCCTATTCCGTGACGGCGGGCTCGTCTACGTCCCAATAGACCACGGTATCGAGGGAGCTGAGCGCCTCGCTGATATGCTCAGGGAGGCCGGCCTCAGGGCGCAAGCGTACCATAGTAAAACACCTCCGCGAGTTCTTGAAGAGTATGAGCGCGGCGAGATCGAGATCCTGGTCGGTGTAGCCAACTATTACGGCACCCTCGTCAGGGGCCTAGACATGCCTGAGAGGGTTCGATACGCCCTCTTCGCAGGTATACCCCGCCACAAGTTCCCAGCCGATATTGGGGAGCCACACCCGGCGAGGCTGATCAGGCTCCTAGCACTCCTAGTCGAGATCCCCATTAGGGAGGTGGCCGAGGAGGCACGCCACCACATGGTCAGGCTCCGCGACCTCCTCAGGAGGCTTAGCCCCGCAGCACTCCACGTCATAGCGGAGAGGGTTCTCAGCGGGGATGTGGAAGCGCCGGGGAGCCCCACGAGGATAGTGGCTGAGGCCTACAACTTCCTGAGGAGGGCGATGGAAGATCCCGAGGTCTGGGAGCACCTCCGTGAGAGGAGGGACGTGGCCGTCATAGAGGAGGAGGGCAAGAGGTACCTCCTCATACCGGACGTGCCCACCTACATACAGGCTAGCGGCAGGACAAGCAGGCTATATGCTGGAGGCTTAACACTCGGCATTAGCGTAGTCGTTGTAGACAATGATAACCTCCTCTACGGTCTAACGAGGAAGATGAGGCTATACGTAGAAACCGAGTGGAGGAGGCTCGAGGAGGTAGACATAGAGGAGATCATGAGGGAAGTGGACGAGGACAGGAGGAAGGTCAGGAGCGTCAGGAGGGGTGAGGTAAGGGTCAAGGATCTCGTCAAAACAGCACTACTCATAGTAGAGTCCCCCAACAAGGCTAGAACAATAGCCAACTTCTTCGGGCAACCCAGCATCAGGTTCCTACCAGGAGGTAGCAGGGTCTATGAGGTGACAACAGGAAACCTCCTACTCTCGATCCTCGCCAGCGGGGGCCACGTGTACGACCTCGCAGCGTTCACCAGAGAGGAGGATCTCAGGGTGGCGGGCCTCGACGAGGGGGAGGTTGTAGACCTCTTCTCAGTAGCCATAAGCGGAGGAGACGGGAGTAAGAGGTTCACACCGGTCTATACAAGCATTAAGAGGTGCCTAGACTGCGGCTACCAGTTCACAGCAGAGCTCGACCGCTGCCCCGTGTGCGGTAGCAGGAGGATTAGGAATAGCGCCTCAACCGTTGAAGACATCAGGAGGGTGGCGTGGGAGGTCGATACCGTCCTCATAGGGACAGACCCGGACATGGAGGGAGAGAAGATCGGCTGGGATGTCGCAGCACTCATAAGACCATTCTCGAGGAAGCTAATGAGGGTCGAGTTCCACGAGATCACAAAAAAGGCGATCCTCGAGGCCCTAGAGAACCCGCGAGAGTTCGACCAGAAGCTCGTGGACGCGCAAGTCGTTAGGAGGGTAGAGGACAGGTGGATAGGCTACACCCTCTCACCACTACTCTGGTGCCACTTCTGGCCGAGATACTACTGCCCGGATCTGGCGCTCAGGGGGCTCCCCCGGAGCAGGTTCCTCCGGAACGAGATAGAGAGGTGTAAGGGGAAGTACTTCTACAACCTCAGCGCCGGAAGGGTTCAGACTCCCGTGCTTGGCTGGATTGTTGAGAGGACGAACGAGTCAAAGCAGAAGATCTACCTGGTCACCCTCACAGTTGAGGTCGACGGGGGGGCGGTCAGGTTCACTGTGAGGGAGGACGAGTTCAATGTCGAGGCCGGCACGGGCCCGAAGCCGGCTGTCAGCGCGATACTCAGGGAGCTGGCACGAGAGGCGGGTAAGGGGAGGTCTGAGGTCGATGTTGAAGTAGAGGTTGTTAAGAGGGAGTGGGACACTCTCCCACCACTACCACCCTACACCACAGACACTATGCTGGCCGATGCGAGCCGCTACCTCGGCCTAGGCGCCCCCGAGACGATGCGGCTAGCCCAGAATCTGTTCGAGTGGGGTCTCATAACGTACCATAGGACTGACTCGACGAGGGTTAGTGAGAAGGGGATCCAGATAGCCCGGGAGTACCTCAGAGAGCGCTACGGTGACCTCGGCGATAAACTATTCAGGGGCAGGAGCTGGGGGGCTGGAGGGGCGCACGAGGCTATAAGGCCTACGAGGCCTATTGACGCTGAGACGCTATGGAACATGATCCAGGAGGGCATACTAGAGCTCCCCGGAGTCTTCACCAGAAACCACCTTAGACTCTACGACCTAATATTCAAGAGGTTCATAGCAAGCCAGATGAGGGAGGCCGTCGTCGAGAGGACGACTTACAAGATAAAGTTTGTAGACCTAGTCTTCCAAGTCGAAGGCATAACCATGATAGGGAGGGAGGGAGACGAGGAGAGCAAGGGCTTCACCATCGTCTGGCCCTATATCCCACAGATCCCGAGGATATACCCCGGAGTCTACCCTGCGAGGGTAGCACTATCAAAGATCTCCAGCAAACCGTTATACACTCAGGGTGACGTTGTGAGGCTCATGAAGGAGAGGGGGATCGGGAGGCCTAGCACCTACGCTAAGATCATCGACACACTCCTCAAGAGGAAATACGTCACAAGGCTCGTGAACAGGGGTAGGCAGAGGGATCTCCTAGTCGCCACACACCGTGGAATGAAGGTGCACGAGTACCTGACCGTGGCGGTTAAAGGGGAGGATATAGTGGCAGACTTCCTCGAGCTTGGCCCGAAGGCTGTTGAAACAATCAAGAGGATACCGCAGCTCGTCTCAGAGCAGAGGACTAGAGATTTAGAGCAGCAGATGGACATGATCGAGAGGGGGGAGACTAACCGAGAATTTATACTCGAATCAATATACAATGAAATAGAAGGGATTGCAATCCCTATTAGTAGGATGATACTCGAGGTCTCCCAGAATGACCCCGGACGTGTGAGGGGGCCTCGATGGATGGCTGAATGCCTCTCCCGCTCTATAGCCGCGGCCATAGCCAGGCTCGAACAGCTTCGGGCTGGAGGGAGGAAGTGATGCGTGATAGCCTCGTCAGCATAGCAGTACTCCATAGCAGGATAAGGCTTGGCGCTAAGAGGGCTAACTTTAGGAGCCTTAAGCGTGCTATCGTTGAGATAAGCGAGTACCAAAAGAGTAGGAAGATAGACATCGTAGTCCTCCCCCCATACCCCTTCACAGGGCCCATAATAGGGTACTACCCAAGCCACAGGACAAACTCCCATATACGCTCCAACGCCGAACGCCTCGGCGGCTCCATAAGCCCCCACAGCGTCCTAGGGAGCCTCCTCTGGCTCGCCGCCAACCTGGGCATTGAGATCGTCGTCGGGCCCATAGTTGAGAGGGCCGGGCCAAGGCTCTACATCACGGCGTTCTACGTCGACAGGCTGGGAAACATAACCGGGAAGTATAGGAAGATCGCTGTGACACTGGAGGAGAAGAGGAACGGCATAAACCCGGGGAAGGACGTGGGGGTCTTCACGAGCTCCTCGACCGGCGCCAAGATAGGGGTCTTCGTGGACGAGGATCTAGCGTACCCAGAGATCTTCCGGTTGATCCAGCACAAGGGTGTGAACATTATCATAGGGTTCATGCTACCGTATGTCTCAGAGAAGTTCAAGCTCATACAGGACTCCAACAACATGCTCACCATGGAGAACGACATTATCAGGAGCTTCCTCACCGTCAGGAGCAGGGAGACCGGAGTCCCAATAGTCCTAGTGGGGGGAGTTGTGGAGTCGATCTCCAATAACATGATGGCCTACATGGACACGATCCCCGTCGAACCAGATATTGGTGTGGTGGATGAGATGGTAAAGACCGTGAAGGACGTGGGCTCCCTCCTCCTCATAGACGTCGACGTAGACCATAGCAGGCCGACCCCTATAGACCCGAAGATAGCCTCCATGTACCGGAAGATCGCATACACGAGGTAGGAGGAGCATTCTAAACACTACCGTCTAAAATAAATTGACCCTCCACCCCATCAACTGTAACATGTGGCTTAGGCCTGGGAGGTGGATCTTGTATGTCGAGAGAGGAGAAAGACCTTGGGCCTCCTGTGTCATCGCTGGGGGCGCACCACCCCATTGTCCTCAGCCCTGAGGACACCGTGGACAAGGCTATCAAGATCATGGCTGACCATAACATCGGGGCCATCGTAGTAGTCGATGAAAAGTTCCGCCCGGTCGGGATCTTCACTGAGAGAGACCTCCTCATCAAAGTGTGCGCTAAAGGGCTTGACCCAAAGGATGTTAAGCTGAAGGAGGTAATGACGCCGAACCCTGTAACTGTGAGGGAGGACACACCGGCCCTGCAGGCCCTTGAGATAATGATGAACTTCGGCTTCCGACACCTGCCTATAGTAGATGAGAACGGTATCCTAGTGGGGATTGTTAGCATTAGGGACCTCTCGAAGCCCGTTGTCGAGGTCGACATATCCGAGCTACACTCTGCTGGCTAGCCCCACCCTTTATCTCGGCACTCGATATTTAACGACGTTAAAGTTTTATAGGGGCGGGCCCCCACAGTACACCCTGGGTGCTATTAATGAACATACAAATTTCACGTAGGAGAATTCAGAGGCTGGGGGGCTCAAGCCTCATAATAACACTGCCAAAGTCATGGATAAGGAAGTACGGGCTCCAGCCGGGAGACGAGGTGATAGTTGTAGACGAAGGCGGGCACCTCAAAGTCCTGCCCAGCAGTGCGGGCGTGGAGGACATCTACAGGACTCTCACAATATCAAAGCTTACCCCTAAGACAGACCTACCGAGTATAGTGTCGTGCGCGTTCTCCAAGGGGTACGATAAGGTCGAGGTGGAGGTCAACAAGAACAGTTTAGAGCAGCTCCTAGAAAACCTTGAGAGGGCTGAGGCCCTCGACATTGTGAGCAGTGTCGAGCTCAACTACAACAAGGCGAGCATTAGCCTAGTAGACACTAAGACGAGCCCCACACTGATACTGAAGAACATAAGGATGTACATGGTGAGCAGCCTGGAGGCAATCGCCTCAGGGGAGGAGCCAGACCATAGGGGCCTAGAGGAGAGCCTCAACCTGCTAGAGTTCAGCGTGAGGGAGCTACACAGGATCATGAGCAAGAAGGGAGTGACAGCTTGTGAGGAGGCCCCACTAGACCCCTACACGCTCGGGAGCCTCAACTCCCTGATCCTAGTATTCTATAGGGCGCTAGAGGAGGTCTCAAAGGAGCCCGTACATGTGAGGAGGGCGGTAGCGGACTACCTCATACCGATAATAGTGAGTGGCCTGGGAGGGCTCCTCAACTCCAGCGTGAAGAGGGTGGTAGAGGCCCGGGAGCTAGTGGCGAAGGCCCGTGCTAGGATGGAGGAGGAGAGCGGGGAGAGGCCGAGGCTAGTCATAGTAACGCTCTTCCTAGACATGCTTGACCAGATGCTGAAGCAGACGCTATGCAACATAGTTGAGAAACAGGATAGGGACAGGAAGAGGTAGGCTTTATATCTCTACTTGAAAGCCCGGAAGAGGAGCTCCACGACAGCCAGCACGTCCCTTATCGATATAACCCCCACAGGCTTCATGTCCCTATCAACGACTGGGAGGTGCCTTACACCGATCTCGCTGAACTTCTCGAGAACCTCGCTTATCGGGGTTGTCTCGTACACGCTTATAGGGCTCTCAGTCATGAACTGCCATACGGGGAGCTGGCACACGTCCTCCTCGTGCCTCGCAGCGCATGTTATATCCCTCTCGGTCACGATCCCCCTCAGCTTTCCATCCACTCCCACGACGAGCACGCTACCAATCTTCTTCTCGCACATGATCTTCGCAACCTCTCTGAGGGGAGTCTTCTCATCGACGGTTACCGGGGGAGAGCTCATAATGTCGCGGGCAAGTAGGGGTATAGTCCTCCTAGGGAGTCTTACCATGTGATCTCACCCCACTAGATCCATATTCCGCCTGGGCTGATAGGGTCGGCCTCGAGATAATATTTGCTACCGCTCTTATGCAGGGTATTATGATGTGGTAAGTGCGTCCTCAAGGGTCTGGCTAATAATTTCCTTTGCAGGGGCCGCCTTCCCACGGGGAAAAAGGGTTCTGTGCCCTATGTGGGGTGTTCTACTTCTTCTCTACGACCCTGCCCTCGTCTACGTACACTATCTTCTTACACGGTAGGCTGTTGATTATCTCCTCCGCCTTAGACGCCTCAACTTTTATCGTGTAGAGGTACCTCTTAGTCCTGGCCTTTATCTTCACAATGTCCTTGTTGCGAACCTTCTTAACCCTACACTCTACCGCTCTACCCGCTATCTCCCTGAACTTCTCTAAGTCCTTAACCTCGACCGGCATCCCGTTTACACCCCGGGACTCCTATGGGAGTCCCGGGTTTCCATATTAAAAGTAGATGTGGGGACGCTGACTTTGGTGTTAAACTGTTGGGGAGGGCGTGGGAGGTAGCGGTCGCCTCATTCCCCGCGTTCGCCTACATGTTCACTGTGGGGGCTGTGGGGTTCTGGCTACCCCTCTTCCTCGAGGAGGCGGCCGGGTACACTCATAGTATGACGGAGGCTATAGCCACAGTTTACTTCGCCAGCCTGGCGGTAGGAGGGATAACGGCGGGTATGGCTACAGATGAGACGAGGAAGCCCCACCTCGTAGCGTTCCTCGGCCTGAGCCTTAACGCGGCCGTCATATTCCTCATGCCCAGGCTCACAGCCTTCCACTACATGCTCGTCCTCAGAATAGTACAGGGGCTCTCCCTCTCCACGGCCATCCCAGTAGCCCTAGGCAGCCTCTCCCTCCTCCTAGGCGCGAGACGGGGAGTGGGCTTTACAGCCCTCGCGATGAGCACTGGGATGGCTGTTGGGAGCCTCTACGGCGGGGTGGTCGTGGAGGGGCTAGGATACACGCCACTATTCGACACGACCGCCCTCATAAGCCTCCTAGCAGCGGCCGCATCCACAAGGCTCCGGGTGCCCGGTCTTAGGACTAGGAGGCCCCGGGTGTCGGAGCTCGTAAAGCTGGTTAGGGGCAGCGTGGCGGTGGCCCTTGCAGGCATCTTTGGGAGGCAGACGCTGGCCACCGGCGTTTACGCAATCCTCGCAGTATACCTGAAACTAGTCCTCGGGCTATCAGTGCTCGAGACCGCTGTTGCCCTCACAGTCAACCCGGTAGTCCAGGGCTTCCTGAGCGTCCCCATGAGCCGCCTCGCAAGCAGGGGATACGCTCGAACCCTATACTCTACAGGCATCTCCCTAACATGCTGCGTCTTCGCCCTCCTCTCACTGAGCACTGGTAAGGCCCTCATAGCGTATGCCTCCATGATCCTGCAGGGCATAGCGTTCGCCATGGTGAACGTCTCAGGGAACTATATCGTGATAACGGGGCTCCCAGAGGAGAACAGGTACACAGCCAGCAGCCTCTTCAACCTCTTCTTCAACCTCGGATGGGTCGCCGGCACAGGCCTAGCAGGAGTTGCACTCGCATACCTCAACCCCCTGAGGTGGCTCGAGATCGCCGCCTCCGGGCTCCTCCTCCTAGGCCTAGCAGTATACATCGGCTTCCAAGCCGTCAACCACTGAGGAGGAGCCCCAGATAAACCCCGGGAGGAATGCTTAGGCGTTGGTGCGTTACGGCTGATCTTCACCGGTGAGAACCTCCTCGAGGATCTCCTCCCACCCCTCCCTCCGGGGCGCCACGCCGCAGAGATAGTTTACGAGGCCCTGGTAGGAGGAGAAAGCCCTGAACCCCCTCCTCCTAAGCCTCCCCACACCCCTAGCCAGGGGCCTCCCGGTAGGGTTCCAAGCGCAGAACCTCCTCCCAGCTACTGCCAGGCCCAACCCCTTATTGTGGAATGAAGCCTCCCTTGCTAGGTAGCTTAGCAGGGGGTGCCGGGCCTCGCCTCTAACCCTGACCCGGGGCGGGGGAGGCATGTACTCCTCCACCACGGCCTCGAACATGCCCTGTAGGCTCGCGAGCAGTGCATCGTCCAGCAGGCCCCTGCACGGGTCGTCTGGGGAGGCTTCGACCACGCTATGGGGGATAGAGGCGTGCGCCCTAGGATCACCCATTGCGGTAACGCCGAGGGCCCTCATGGCGCAGGCCTCGGGTATGAAGTAGTCTGAGACGTGGTTCAGCCCGTTCCTAGCCATAGCATTCTGGAACGCCCGCACAGAGGTGCTAGCCCTCCCGAGGAGGGCCACTATCGAGGCGGCTACGAGGAGGTTGGTAGCGTCCCCGAGGAGGAGGGAGAGGGTGAACGTGACACTAGGCCAGCTCCCCCTACTGTCACCCCGTGGTGAGGGGTTGAAGTAGAGGACGTTAGGCCTCCTAGGCCTCATATAAGAGTAGTGGTTATCAACGACGAGGAGAGGTGCAAGCACCTGGACGGCCAGCAAGTCAACCTCAGGCCTCTGCCACCCAGGCCCAACAAGAACTACAGCATCATAACCCCTACTCTCAACCGCAACCCCCCTAACAAACCCGCTAGAAGGAGCAGCCTCATCGAAAGCAACAAACCCGACCCTCCTAGAACCCCCAACCCACCAAGCAAGAAGCAGGGCAGCAAGGAACTGGTCAGGCATCCAACGATAAACCACCAAGAGATCCCCACTACCCAAAACCTCACGGGCCTCACTAAGCACAACCCACACCCCAACACACACAAAAAAAGACAGCCGCAAACATAAAGCTCACCACTACACTATCCGTTCAAAGCATATACAGAGTATCGCCAAAGAGAAGACCCCAAGAAACCCGACCGAGTCTCAATATTAATTTATGAGTAGAGAAGACATTCTAGGAGAATTAGTGATAAGGATAAAAGGCGTAGTAAACAATAATCCAAGAAATGCCGAGGCCCACGGGGATAGCGGGGTCACCTCCGTGGAGCCGGATGACGCAGCCCCGCCGCACGGGGCCCTAAAGGGCCCGTAGCGATTATCACCTGTCTTGCAATTCTATGTGTTAGATTCCCTGGGCCTTCTCGGCTGGAGGCCGCAGAGGCTCGTCGCCCCTTGCAATTCTATGCAATAGATTCTCAAGAGGAGGGTTCTAGAGGTTATCCCGCCACGCATGCTAGCTTGCAATTCTATGCAATAGATTCACTATTTTTACTCCATGCGGTAAATGCTATAGACGAGTTGCCTTGCAATTCTATGCAATAGATTCGCCCCACGACACGTCCCCCGCCTCGTGGTTGAGGTCAAGTACCTTGCAATTCTATGCAATAGATTCAAGCTTAGGGAGAGACTGGAGAGCGGGATAGCTTTTGTGCTCTTGCAATTCTATGCAATAGATTCATGTGGTAGGTGTGGATTGGACTCACGCGAGTGTTGTCTCTTGCAATTCTATGCAATAGATTCGGTCTCGACTACATGGACGCAGAGCCGATAGCGGTGCCCCTAGCTTGCAATTCTATGCAATAGATTCAGTATGAACAGCTACCCAGTAACCCACGCGAGGTGATGGCACTAGCGACTTGCAATTCTATGCAATAGATTCCTTGAGCACACAGTGGCCCGCCTTGTGCGGGCCCGCGAGCACCTTGCAATTCTATGCAATAGATTCAAGCGGGGTAGAGGCTAATAAACCTTCTTCTTCTGAATCCTTGCAATTCTATGCAATAGATTCCTTGGGTTTCTCCTTCTCTACAGGGAGGGGCCTGTGGACTTCTTGCAATTCTATGCAATAGATTCTAGAAAGGGGTTACCTAAAGGTGAGAGGCTCCCCCTCCCAACTTGCAATTCTATGCAATAGATTCTCTAACATTATCAAACAATTTAAAGAGGAAGGTGTTATTACTTGCAATTCTATGCAGTAGATTCTAGGCCTGGAAAGTATAGTGCTTCTGGCTTGGAGCGGAGCTTGCAATTCTATGCAGTAGATTCCCTGATTGTCTACTAGTACTTCACCTAATCCATTGCTTGCAATTCTATGCAGTAGATTCGCATGCGGTTCATAGCACCCAATGGCTTCACAGTGCTTGCAATTCTATGCAGTAGATTCTCTCATACCCCTGCTCTTGAACCACTCAGCAATAATATAGCTTGCAATTCTATGCAGTAGATTCCGTGTGGAGGATAAGAATGCACGTGGGGTTTGGAACCTTATCTTGCAATTCTATGCAGTAGATTCGGCGTAGCTCGAGCAGAACCTTGCCTCCACCGCACGGGCGTGGCTTGCAATTCTATGCAGTAGATTCGAAGAATGACTTGAGGGAGGCGAGGGAGTAGGGGAGGGGATCTTGCAATTCTATGCAGTAGATTCAGAGCTAGACCCAATTTAGGATCTCCTGAGGTGTGGCCACTCTTGCAATTCTATGCAGTAGATTCTATGCACGGCTAGGATCGCTATTGCTACTAGCAGCATAACTTGCAATTCTATGCAGTAGATTCCTGGCTAGCATAGTATTAGTAGCGTTCCTAGTGTTCGCCTGGAAGCTTGCAATTCTATGCAGTAGATTCCTCGCTCTTTTCATGTTGATTTTAGGCGTGGTGTTGTGAGGTTCTTGCAATTCTATGCAGTAGATTCAATGAGAATCGTGAGTATATAGCCAAGATGGTAGGAAAAGCTTGCAATTCTATGCAGTAGATTCCATGTGAGGTGTGAAGGAGTGAGCAGGCGTGTGCTCGGACTTGCAATTCTATGCAGTAGATTCTTTTTCTGGGTTTTTGGGCCCGTTGGGCTAGGGTAAACGGCCAAAAACTTGCAATTCTATGCAGTAGATTCCCCAGAACAGTTCATGAGCTACCGGTACCGGGAGGTACTTGCAATTCTATGCAGTAGATTCATAAAGATAATGGGAGAATCGCGGGCGTGTCTGAAGAGTGTGGATGTGCTTGCAATTCTATGCAGTAGATTCTCTCCAGAGCTGGCTGATGCGGTGAGATACACATACTTCCTGACCTTGCAATTCTATGCAGTAGATTCGAGGGTAAGAGTAAGGTGAGAGTTGGATGTGTTGAGTGTTGATCTTGCAATTCTATGCAGTAGATTCATGGTATTCTTCACCGTCTAATGCTACACCACGGAATATCTTGCAATTCTATGCAGTAGATTCATGATTTTTATTTTTTTTAGAGGACTCTGAGGATCACTAACTTGCAATTCTATGCAGTAGATTCTGCATGGGTTTTTTGATTGTCTCGTGCCCTTCTACCCGGGACTTCTTTCTATTCAGCCTCTATGGGTAGATCCCGTGCGCCCCGGGTCAAACCATGCCGCATGGAGGGGGTCACATGCAGCGTTAAAATATTTTACCACAACGAGAAATACATACTCCCAGGAAATCTGGGAAAAGCCGATCCCGTCAATGACGGTCTCAAATGTTTCCTCGATGGTCTCTCGGGGAGGGGGCACCGCGGATCTGCCTTCCCGCCCGGTCGCCGCCTGGGGGTGGGGCGTTTCTCCTATTGTTTGTACGATTTAGTTTTCCCTCTTGAGAAAGGAAATATATAAGCTTTGCGGTGTGGGACGGGCCGGGCTTGGGCTGGGTGTTATATGTGGTCTATGATTTTATAGACTCGGGGGGTACTCTCCTTTAGGTGGGTTGTTCGTGTAGGGAGGAAGACTTGAAAGGGGAGTTGGAGGATCTGCTTGTGGGTGCTATTGAGAAGTTCAGGGCTCAGCCGCCTATACTGTATCCTAGGTGTGGTAGTATTGCTGTCCTAGGTGATACTCACGGCTATGACCATGTTACCCGCTGGTTTGTTGGAGAGTTCGGTGGGAGGGTGGACTGCCTGTTTATCCTTGGCGACCTTGTGGATAGGGGGCCTAGGAGTCTGGAGAACCTTGTGGCCGCCCTCAAGTTCTTCTTGGAGAGGGATGACCTCTACATTATTAGGGGTAACCATGAGTCCGTCCTCATGAACAGGTGGTATGGCTTCCTCGATGAGCTGGCGTTGAAGCTTGGCGGGGAGGAGTACAGGGATATACTGTCCCTGGTCTCGACCCTATATACTGAGATGCCCTACGCTGCGGTCGCCCAGGACATTTTCCTAGTCCATGGGGGGATACCGTGTAGGAGGTGTCTTAACAAGCCCGAGCCCCCATTCACCCTGGAGGAGCTCGGCCAGAGGCTCAGGGGGGTTAAGGGTAGGAAGGAGGCTGCAGTCCCATCGGATAGCGTTGCCATGCAGCTCCTCTGGAACGACCCTGACCCGGGGCTTGAGTGGTTCTCCCCGAACATTAGGGGGCCCGGGACATTCTATTACGGTATTGAGGCGTGGAGGAGCTTCCTAAGGGAGAATGATCTGGGCCTCATAATTAGGGCGCATGAGAAGGTGAACGGCGCCCTCATATACACTGGGTCGGGGGGCCAGATAAACCCGCTGAGGTACAAAACCCCTCTAAGGGTTGAGAGGCTTAGGGGGAGCGTGGTCACGGTCTTCTCCAGCCTATACCATGGCATGGAGGGGGCCGCGGTAGTAGTTGATAAGGGGTTCCTCCACGCCTACGAGGTGCCCCGCTAGCACGCATCTCCGGGTGAGACATTTTTCTTAGCCGTAGAACGCGTTTATAATGGTGTTGTACTGTGCCGCGCACACTACTTACCGTCCTAGACGATAACAGGGGTAGGGAGGGGCTCCTGAACGAGTGGGGCTGGAGCCTCCTCGTAGAGCCGCCCGATATCAGCCCGATCCTGTTCGACGCCGACACTAGCCCCAGGGTTATCGGGGAGAACTCCAGGAGGCTGGGCGTAGACCTGGGGGCAATATCTCTGGCCGCCATAAGCCACGAGCACTCTGACCATTACGGGGGCATGGAGTATGTCGCTAGTGTTAGGCCTGGTGTCAGGGTCTACGTCCCCCCGGGCCTCCACCTCTGGGCTAAGGGATTGGATGTTAAGCTCGTCTTCAACCCCTCCGGGGTGAGGCTTAATAAGAGGTACACGCTCACTCCACCCCTCCGGGCCAGTATCGGCCTCTATGAGCACGCCCTCGTGGTTGACGTTGGAGGCGGGAGGTCTGTCGTGGCGGTGGGCTGCAGCCACCCCGGGGTTGAGAGGCTTGCAGCCCTCGCCATGGAGTACACGGGCCTCCGACCGCTCCTAGTCATAGGGGGCTTCCACGGGCCCAGTAGGTGGCAGCTCGACAAGCTCGCCGGGCTGGCCGATTACATAGCCCCCGCACATTGTAGCGGTGATGACGCTGTAGAGTATGTCAGGAGGAGGTACCCGGATAAACTCGTCCTAGTGAGAACCGGTTCGAGGATCCTCGTCGTAGGAGAGGAGGGTAGGGTTGAGGTTCTAGACTACTAGAGCCAATGGACTCAGACGCATATTGAAGAACCAGTGACCCTAGCCTCACCCAGGTCTCTCACCACCCCCACCCCCGGTGGGAGGTCTTTGGGGGGCTCCCGGGTGACGCCTGTGAGCACTAGTAGTGCTGGGAGCCCCGCCTTTAACGCCATCCTGATGTCAGTGTCGGGCCTGTCCCCTACTACCAGCGGCTCACCATCTCCCAGCCTCTCGAGCGCTAGTCTTAGGATCCACTCTCCCGGCTTCCCCGTGTCGACCACGGGCTCCACGCCTGTGCTGGCCTTCAGGAACTCTACCAGGGCCCCCGCCCCGGGTTCTGTTGCGTCCTCCACCGGGTAGCTCTTGTCGGTGTTAGTCGCGACGAATAGGGCCCCCCTGGTGATGGCCCGGTGGGCCATTGCTAGCTTACTGTAGGTCACACTCCTGTCGAGGCCTACGACGACCGCCTCCGCCCTATACCACTCCTCGGGCTCTAGTGGGAGGTGGCATGCTTTGACTAGCTCTTCGACCAGGCCTACACCACCTACGGGTAGTACTTTAAGGCAGCCGTGGTTTCTCTTGAGCCATGTGGCGGCGGAGTACCCGCTGTTCACCACCTGATCCTCGCCTACCCTGACCCCGAGGATCTCTGTTATCCTCATTGCATAGGATCTCCTAGACTTTGTGGAGTTGTTTGTCAGGAACACTATCCTGGCCCCCTCCCTAGCGAGGTGGGAGAGGGCCTTAACGTTCCCCTCTATTAGCTTGGAGCCCCTCCACAGCACGCCGTCCAGGTCTACTATTAGCCTGTTATAGCATGGCACCCACGCTTCACCCCAGGCGGTTGGCTAGCTCCTCCAGCAGCTCCCCGAGCTTCTCCCTGGGCACCCTAATGCTTGCATACGTCCTGCTGCCTCCGCCCTTGACCCCGAGCTTGGATGCGGTCTCCCTCACTATCCCCCCAAGGTTAGCCCCTACCTGTGGGCCTGATGCGATCTCGACCTGGTAGTGGCCGCCGGTTTCGTAGTATACTGCTATGGTCTTGTCTGGGTATTTGGTGGTGAGCTTCCTCAGCAGCTCCTGTATCTCCCTCCTATCGGGCTCTACCGCCTGTATGGCTGTGAACTTTGACTGTGAGGACGCTATCTGCTGCTCGACGCCCCTCACCCATATCTCCCTGTAGGCCTTAAGCCTCTCCTGGGCCTCCTTCAGCGTCTCAACGACCTTCTTCGCCCCCGCCAGTAGCTGGCCCGGCTGCACTCCCAGGGTCTTGGCCACGCTCTCAACTAGCTCCTCCCTCTCCTGTAGGACTTCGGGGACTCTCGTCCCCGCGACGTACTCGACCCTTATCACTCCGTCCTGGATCTTCTCAGTGTTTATGATCTTGAACCCCCCGATCTCGCCCGTGTTAGAAAGGTGTGTCCCACCGCAGCCCTCGATGTCCCAGTCCTTCACCTCCACTAGCCTGATTATGGGTTTCATTGGCACCCCTCCCTGGTATATTGTGAAGCCGTACTTCTCCTCGGCCAGGTTCTTTGGTATGAATCTAGCTATGACGGGGCGCTTCTCGTCTACTACCCTGTTGACGAGCTCCTCCACCCTCCTAAGCTGCTCCTTGGTGAGGGGGCGGTGGTGGGTGAAGTCGAACCTCCCCTTCTCAGGCGTCTTCTCAGCCCCAGCCTGCCATACATGGCTCCCCAGCACTCTTCGTAGTGCTCCTAGGAGTACGTGGGTTACTGTGTGGTGCCTCATCATCCTGTAGCGGCGCTCCCAGTCGATCTCCCCCCACACCTCCGCCCCGGCTATTAGGGGGGCGGGCTTCTCTAGGACGTGTACTATAACCTCACCGGCCTTCTCGACTCTTACCACCCTATAGCACTCTCCCGCCACGCATATCCTGCCGGTGTCGTGGAGCTGTCCGCCCCCTGTCGGGTAGAAGGCTGTCCTGTCAAGGACTAGGTATTCCCCCTTCACCCCTAGGATCTTGGCGGTGAATGAGCGGGTGTACTGGTTCTCATAGTATAGGGGCCTCGTCGGCCGGTACTGGGACGCCCACTCTATTATCTCGCCTGGTAGGGCCGCCTTCTCTGTCTTCCTCGCTATCTTCTTCGGGGCGGAGTGGCGGGAGGCCACTATGCTGTAGAAGTTGTGGGGCACCTCTATCTTTACCCCCAGCTTTGAGGCCTCCTCAGCTATGATCTCGGGCGGTATGCCGTGGCTGTCGTATAGTGTTATAAGGTCTTCAAGGCTTACCCCCTTCTTCCTCTTTATCAGCTTCCTCACGATCCGTGAGCCCCTCCTGATCACCTCCTTAAACCTCTCCTGCTCGAGGTCTGCAGCGTCTATGATGTAGTCCCTATTCTCCACGAGCTGTGGGAAGTCCCTTCCCCAGTAGCCGACCTGGAGGTCTACCAGGTCGGCTATCCTAACATCGGCCGCGCCCAGGAGGGTGAGCTGTTTGAGCATCCTCCTAGCCACGAGCCTCGCCAGGTACCCCTCACCGCTATTGCTCGGGACTATGCCATCTCCCAGCATGAGGGCGAGGGTTCTGGCATGGTCTAGCACGCTGTACAGGCGGGCCTCGCGGAGCAGGACACCCTTCACCTGCTCCATGGGGAGACCGCTCCTCCTCGAGACCAGGTTGAAGTAGCTCTCAACGCTCTCCGGATCCTCCGGGTCTAGCCTGCCTGCGCTCTTGAAGGCGGCGTATAGTAGGTCGTCGGGGGGCTCCTCTACCCCTATCATGTCCCTATACTTTGGTAGGAGCTCCCCGTAGATGGTGTGAAACGCTGTCCTCGTCTTAGCTGTGAACCAGGCTAGCCTCTCCACTCCGTAGCCTGTATCGACTATTCTGAGGGGGATCTCCTCGTAGCCCCCGTTCACTACCTTATACTTCATGAAGACTAGTGTAGCCAGCTCGAGACCGCCAACCACGACCTCGAAGCTGGGGCCCGCGTTACCTCCCCCCTCCCACCATGACTCCACGAACACGATCTCCTCCGGGGGGATCTTCATCTCCTTGGTGAAGAACTCGTATGCGAGGCGGACTGTCTCCTCCTTCCAGTACACCTCCCTGTCGGGGTAGTTGAAGGCGTGGTGTGCCGCCATTTCGAAGCTTGTCAGGTGCCTCCCTATAGTCAGCCCGACATTGTCTATGTCCTCCAGCCTTATACTGGGCTGCGAGATCACGAGGGGGTTCGCCGGTGGAGGTACTAGGCCGCTGGTCACGTGCGGCTGGAATACGACGATGCTCGCTATAGTGAGGTATAGGTCATCCCTCCACCTCGCCACCACGGGCCTGGGCTTCACAGGCGTGTGACCGTTCCTCTCGAAGAACCGTATGAAGAGCTCTCTGGCCTCCCTAACAGTCATGGGCGGGCGGCTTGGGATCTCGTCGAAGCGGTACTCGATGCACGGCGTGTCCGGCGGCTCCTCGAACCTGTCGTCTAGGCTCCAGAAGTAGACCTTGCACCTCTTACCCCGCCTCCTACTGAAACCTATCTCCTTGAACACTTTAAGGTCGTACTCTCTAGGGTCGGCTTGCTGCATGACTATTGCACCCCTCCAAGTACGCCGGCGTGCCCTCCTCTACGCCCTTGAGGGGAAGGGAGGAGTGTGAGAGAATATATTGTGTTGATATTAGCAGAGCCTCCCCTCCCTCAGGATCTGGATAAGCTCCTCCGGGTCTGAGGGGTCGCTGAGCTTTATCGGGGTGACCCTCTCCCCGAACAGGCCTGCAGTCTGATCCGCCACCTTGTGGATCGTCTCCTCGCTGCTAGTCACGTATATGGCCTTCGCCTGGCTCTCAGCCCTGTTGATCTCCTTCCTTACACCCCTGCTCGGGTTCGCCTCACCCGTGACTATACTCTTATATATGGGCTCGTAGGCGAAGACGGCGCTGGACTGGGCTACGTACTCGTAGTCCCTAACCTCTATCTGATCCTTCACGATCGCGAGTAGCCTGCTGATGTAGTATGCCCTCACCTCGTCGCCGTAGTCGAGTATGCTGGTCGTCTTTGCTCTGAGCATGCTCGCCGTGGCGAAGCTCGCCCCGTATAGGGGGCCGAACCTCTCGTTATCGAATATGTCCACCGGGTAGAGGTCTTCATACTCGTGCTCCCTCCCGTGGGGCCACCTGTTGTCCTTAGTGACCCTGTAGGACGTCGTGGTCTCGTTCTCGGGCGTCACTATCTCATCTACTGTTGTCGGCTCGAAGAGGATCAGGTTGGAGCACCTCCTCCTGAGCTTCCTCTTAAAGGTCTCAAACCTCTTTACGAAGGGGTGCTCTGAGAGGCTCTTCAGCTCACCCCTCTTATAGAGCTCGAAGAAGTCACTCCTAACCCCACTAATAGGGTGAGACATGTAGGCCAGGAGGAACCTCCTCCTCGCCTTATGCGTCGGTAGGCCCGCATACTGCAGTATGCGGCTGTGGGTCTCCTCAGGGTGCTTTGCCCCGACGAGGAGTGTCTCAATATTGGGTATCTGGGCCCTCAACATTATGAGGAGGCTATGATCCAGCCCCCTCCAGTAGAGGTAGCTCAGCGGGTCTATGATGAAGCCTTCAGCGATGTGCAGGTTGGGGGCCTCTCTTATCCGGAGGGCCATGCGGAGGAGTGAGTGGTAGAAGTCGTCGACATAGTATAGTATGGTCGCCTCCCTGCCCAGGCTTAGGATCCTGTGGAGTATAGGGTTGGGTATGAGGCTGTGGACGCTGATGTAGGAGAGGTGGGTCTCAATGAAGGCTATCTCGGCCCCCGCCCTCTTCTGGTCTAGGAGGTCATCGACCATAGCGTTATAGGCGCGGGAGAACACGTCTAAAGCACTACTGGGGGTCCAGAGGAGGTTGCTAGCTGCAGTGTATATCCCGGCCTTTCCAATCTCCTTAACATATTCCTCGTAGCTCGCATAGGCTGCCTGGTCTCCGTAGAGCGTCCTCGCCTTGTCCATCACGTATGAGAGGCCCACGCCACTGGTGCCCGATACTACTACGATCTTGTCGAAGATCGGCTCCAACCCTGTCCCCCAACGATCTCGAGGTGTGCGATAAAGGTATAAAACTGTATTACTATCACAACCTCAGGAACACTAGGATCATCGCTGCGAACGACGCTAGTATGAGTATTAAGGAGGCGAGCCCCGCCCCAGGCCATAGTAGGAGTGATAGTATTGTTAGCAGGTACGGCCATATGTTGTACCTCTTAGCATGCCTCACACCGACAATTACTGGGAGCATCATCGGGGCGTGGATTGCCACATGCATCCAGGAGAAGCCTAGTGCTAGGACGTGCAATGAGAGGAGTATGCAGCCCACACTGCAGGGGCCGGGCTTTAAGACCTCGTACCCTATCATGGCAGTTGCTAAGAGGGCTGTTGCGATCACGAAGATGTGGCCGTCTAGGTAGTATTTCATCCCCCTATAGGCCGCTGTGCCCCGCTTTATGTTTGAGCGTACCCACGCGATATACTGGGGCACCCTGTAGAGCCGGGCCCCAACGATGTAGGTGTACATGGAGAGGAGTAGGAGGGGGAGCCCCTCTCCAACCAGATCCCACACGACGAGGAGTGATGAGATCGAGGTCAACGCTACTGAGACATAGCCGAGCAGCGTGACTGGCTTGTCCTTGTAGGTAGCCGGTAGGCTGTGGAACGTGACAGAGTATATGAGGGCTATAGTGTAGGACATTGTGAGGCCTAACGAGTACTGCGAGAAGAGACCACCCCTCCTGAGGAGCCAGGAAGCGATTGTGAGCGCCGTGGATATGTAGGTGACCGCTGTCATGACCAAGCTTAGCCTCAGGCTCCCGCCCCTCTGGCCCGCTGCAATGAGGGATGCCAGAGCGAGGGGTAGGCCGCCTAGTAGGAACAGGAGTGATGGGGTGAGGAAGGGGTCGTAGAGCGCTGCTAGGGGGGCTAGGAGGGCCGGTATAGAAAGGAGGGCCGCTACTCCGGTGGCCTTGGTTGACCTACCGGTTGCCCCGCTCGCAACATAAGCTATGGCTACGCTGTGGGGGAAGAGTAGGAGGCCCGAGTATAGCATGGTCTTAGCATGCTCGTGCACGTGCCTGGTGAACAGGAGAGAGAATGAGGCTAGGATGTATATCGTGGAGGCTATAACACCGGCCCTACTAACCTCACGTGCAACCTTACGCCATCCCTTATCATCCATACCTGCCACACACCTTTTACCACGGGAGATCCGCGTCGCTAGATTATAAGCCAGCGCCTAGAATAGCTTTACACGGGCCCTAGACGGGGGAGGGGTTGAGCGGACACCGGTTTCAGCTGATAGTGCATGACGAGAGGTTACTCCAGCGACCCTCCCCCTATGGGCCTGCAGGGGCTCGTGTAACTTCCGGTTCAGCGTCTACTTCACGGTGTTACCATGTCTCCTACATCTTCCACTCCCCAGGCATACATCTATAGTTGGGTGCGGGATGTGCCCGTAAAGGTTAGGATAAGGTACCCCAGGATCCTGGAGGAGAGGGCTAGGGCTGTGGCGACCATTTTCAGGGGTGACGGTATCGAGGTCGAGCTTGTGGAGGACGGCGTGGAGGAGATCGTGGTGGAGGGGCCAATGTTCGCCACCGCAGACATCACCCGGGCCACAGCCCTCCTCCGCAGGTACCTCATAGCATTGGAGAAGAGGGGCCTCAAGGCCAGGGCCTAGGTGCCACCCTTTTTCTACCCCAACCTGCGCCCACCGCCTCTAAAAGGTGCGTGGGCGTGGAGGAGAGGATCCTGGAGGAGTGTAGGGGTAGGCGTGTAGTCTTCCGCCTCGTGGAGGCGGAGCTCCCTAACGGGCTAAGGATGAGGTTTGACAGGGTAGTATTCCCCAATGCCGTCGCAGTCCTCCCCGTCTTCAGCGACGGCACAATACTACTGGAGCGCCAGTACAGGCCGGTGATCGGGGAGTACATAGTTGAGGCGCCTGCGGGCGTCGTAGACCCCGGCGAGGAGCCTGAGGAGGCCGCTAGGAGGGAGCTGGAGGAGGAGACGGGGTACAGGGCCCGTAAGCTAGTGCCCGTGGGGAGGGGCTATACAGCCCCCGGGTATAGCACGGAGATGCTATACCTCTACCTAGCCCCGGATCCCGAGCCGGGGGAGGCTAGGCCTGAGGAGCACGAGATCATATCGAATGTTAGGATTAAGATCAGTGAGGCCCTCGAGAAGATCTCGAAGGGGGAGATAAGGGATCTCAAGACGATAGCGCTAATCTACATGGCAAAGAGCTGGCTGGAGAGTAGAGAGGGGTAAACGGTTGAGGCCCAGGTACGCCCTCGTCTATAGTGTGGACGACCCTGCAGGCAGCGGGTCAGCCCATAGACTAGTTGACCTGGCGGGGGCCGAGAAGGCGGACTGTCCCGGGGCGGTGGAGTGCCACATCCTCCCAGGAGGGGTTCTGCTCGCAGGCTACCCGGGGAGGCAGGTCGAGTTCGAATTCCTCGACACGACCCCCGACCCTGAAGCGGAGGTTGTAATAGTCCTATCAAGGCATGCAAGCACTAGTGGGAGGCCCACACTAACAACACACCACACGGGCAACCCCACACAGCAGGCCGCTCTCCGGGGGTCACCTGCAACGCTCGCCTATAGCGCCCCACAGGTAAGCAGGCTCCTACTATCACTATACCTGGAGGAGGCTGAGGCCCGACAACTACTGGATAAGTATGAGGTGAGCCTGGAGGCAACGCACCACGGCCCCACAAATAATAGGAAGCCCCTCGTCTTCATCGAGATCGGCAGCACCCCCGACGAGTGGAAGGATCCCGGGGCACAGGAGGCCATGGCCGCGGCAGTCTTGAGAGCCCTCTCAACCGATCTCCCCGAATGCAAGTTGGCGGCAGGCTTCGGCGGAACTCACTACCCTAGGAAGTTCACCAGGATCCACCTCGAAGGGGAATACTGCATGGGGCATATCATACCTAAATACGCCTTCAACCAGGGCGTCCCCGACAGTGTTGTGGTAGAGGCGGTCAAGAAGACCTGGCCGGAACCGGCCGGTACCGCCCTGATCGAGAAGAAGAGCCTTAGGGGCCAGGATAGGAGGAGGGTCGTAAGAATATGTGAGGAGATGGGTGTACAGGTTGAGACGATATAGGCTCACCGCCCCTATCCTAGCAGTGGCCCTGCTAGCCGCCACTAAGGTCATAGTCCTCCTATCAGCAGGCGCCCTCACAGGGAGAATAACCCTAGAAGACTTCGCCCTCCGCTGGGACGGGGGTCACTACATACGCCTAGCCGAAAAAGGCTACCATGGGGAGGCCGACTACGCCTTCCCCCCACTATACCCCATAACCATTAGGATCCTAGCCGCCACAGGCATCCCCCCATGGGCCTCAGCCCTCATAGTCTCAAACATTGCAAGCTTCTTCCTCCTAGCCGGCCTCTCGAGGGTGTCAGGCTGGAGGACTGCGCTCCTAGTCATGACCTTCCCCCCACTACTCCTCTACACAACCACAGCATACTCCGAGGCACTCGCACTCTCCCTAACCGTGTGGGGCGTCGCCTACTACATTAGAGGCCGCACATGGAGGGCGGGCATCCTTATAGCACTGGGGGAGATTGCGAGATACAGCATGGCCCTCGCAGGCCTCGGGCTAATACTTCACCTGCTAATAAGCCGTAGGGGGAAGGGTATACTGGGGCTCATAACGCCACAGGCCCTCGCGGTTGCTTTAGTGCTAGCCTTCTTCACCGTACAGGCTGGGACACCACTCGCCTACTTCAAGGCTGAGAAACACTGGGGCGCAGGCCTCGTCTCCCCGGCTGAGCAGGCGGAGTGGCTGCTCCACGGGCCTATAACCTACCAGTTCTCACTACTAAACGGGATACCCACACCCCCGGGGGTCTTCCTCTTCAGGAACTACCTCTTCATACTAGCATACACTCTAGGAGCAATACTCCTAGCAGCTAGGAGGAGGTGGGCCCTCCTAGCGGCGGGCCTCCCGGGGCTCATAGTCCTTCCCCTCCTCGGGGGTGTCCCATCGATATCCGTCCCCAGGATAGCACTGCACTCCATAACACTCCTCATACCCCTCGGGGAGCCTAAGGCGAGCACCGCCACCACACTATACGCTGCCGCAGGAATATGTGGTAACGTGGTCGCAACAGTATGGCACTACACCTCATTCTTCGCATAGGAATTTTGGGGGTTGTGGAGTCGAGAGCCCCACCCCGCGTGAGGGGTGGCAGCCGGGCGGGGATTCGAACCCCGGTCTCGGGGGCCAAAGCCCCGCATCCTGGGCCGCTAGACGACCCGGCTACCCTTCAGGGGCGCCCCCCTTTTACTAGTAGTTACGGCTGTTCAGGCCTATAAACGCTAGGCCCCCTCCCCGGGGAGGCCTTTGACCCCCTTTATACCTGGGTAATACGGGAGCTCATCATATCTGGGGGTTCCTCCGGGGATGGTGAGGGTATTCATAGTATTACCCGATGTCTCAATGGCTAAGGTTAACGCCCTTTTGAGGGCCGCAGGGGAGAGGGGGCCTGTTGACGTGCTGGTCAGCTACTCTACTCTGACCTGGAAGCCCTCGAGCTATAGGAGGCTCCTCCTCCTTAGAGAGCATGGGGCTCTTGGGGAGGTGATGCTTGATAGTGGTGCCTACCACCTCATGAGGCTCGGCATGGAGGTGCCCCTCGAGGACTACGCTGCGAGGGCTGTGGAGGGCCCCTGGGATCTCGTCGTGGCCCCCGACGTCCCCGGCGATCCGGGGCTCACCATTGAGAGGAGCGTCAGGTTCACCCAGCTACATCCGGGGGAGTTCATACCGGTACTGCAGGGGGAGACTGTGGAGGGCTACCTGGCTTCGCTTCGGGCCGAGTGGGAGTTGGGCCTATTAGACAGGGCGCCCATGAGATCGGGTGCCCGCCTCGTGGGCGTCGGGGGGTTGGACGGGCCGAGGAGGAGGATAGCGTTCCTCTCAAGGCTCGTCTCGTCCGTCTTAAGGGAGTCCCGCTCCATGGGCCTAGACATTGTCCTCCACCTCTTCGGCATAGGTGTACGCCTCATCAGGGGGCTTAGGAGGAGGGGGCTACTGGAGAGTGTCTATAGTGTTGACAGTAGCGGGTGGCTAGCCGAGATCACATTCAGGAGGCGGACAGTATACGCGGCCCACACCCCTGAGGAGGCGAGCTATAAGGCGATAACCGCGTACCTGGCGAAGGCTGAAGCCGCATCAGCAGGGTGAACCGGGGTTGGTCTCGAAGGTTCTCCTAGTACTCCCGTGCAACCCCTGCGTCCGGCTCGGGGACTATAGCCTCTGCAGTAACTGGAGGGTGGTGCTCTCAACCGTTGGCGACCTAGTCGAGGCCGGGGCTGTCGATATGGCGGCGATAGACAGTTGTAAGCCGGGCATAGTCCCCTGGGGGGAGGAGGGGGCTTACAGGCACTGCGATATCAGGCCGACAACCGACCTCTACTATAGGAGGGAGCCCTGGAGGCGGGAGATCCTCCTGAGGTCTGTTGTAGAGGATCTCAAGGGGCTCCTAACCAGTTACAGGAGCATAGTGTACTATGTAAACGTGAAAGCGTATCGGGAGGCCCTCGACAAGGCTGCACACATCATTGGGAGCCCCCCAGTTATATCGGCTGGGCCTCCGAGGGTGAGCCTCCCGAGCTATAGGAGTAGGAGGAACAGGGAGAGGCTACGCGAGATCCTCCTCTCCCTGGCGAGCCCCTCAGCCACCACCAAGTGGGAGGCCGAGCTCGGGGGATAGGAGGATTATGACGAGAACAGCCCACGCGGCCGTCAGGATAGCCCCGAGAATAATGGCGCCCGTTAGGGTCTTCCTCGAGTACTCAGCGGTCTCCCTCCTCCTAAGTACTGCGCTCAGAGCCCTCCCTCCGTGGTACACCGTTGAGGCCATGTATACTGCATAGACTAGTGTGACCAGGGCCGCTAGCGTGTAGCGTAGCAGGTCTATAATGCCCACAGTGGCCACCTCGGCACCTCAACCCTACAGCCTCACGGTGGCCTGCTCCCGGGGTATATAGTGGGTGGTGTTAGGATCTGCTGAGCTTCTCGACTAGTATGAGTAGGGGGATCCTCCTCTCAGGTGCCGCTAGTCCTGTGAGTAGCGCCTCGCCCCTGCTAGGCTCCAGCTCTGGCAGCCTGTCCACTATCTCTGCCGCGGCGCTCTCAACGCTCCTCTTAATAGTTGAGAGGTCTTCGGGGTTGGTTGTGCGGAGTAGTATGCTCGTCGCTGTCTGGCTCAGCAGGTCTGAGGCCACGAAGCTGGGCCTCTGGGTGACCAGCCATAGGCTTAGACCCCACTTTCTACCCTCCCGTGCGACCCTTAGGAGGGCCCTCTTGCTCGCCTTATCCTCCCCCGCTGGTGCGAGGTTGTGGGCCTCCTCTACTACGAGGACTGTGAGCCTCTCAGGCGTGTAGTGGCCGACGTGCCTGTAGAAGAGCCTCTTCACTACGAGGCCTAGTAGCTGGTCGACGTTCCCCGTGCTGGGGGGTGCCAGGTGGATTATGGTGAACCCTTTCATAAGCCTGTCCATAAGCCTGTCGAAGAGTATAGTGTCGACCACGTCGCTGGTCATAGTGTCTATCTTCTTCAGAGCCCTCCTGACACCCGCCACAACCTGGGCTGAGTACTCCCTCGATATACCGGTGATCCACCGGAGATCCCTTAGGAGAAGCTCTAGCTTAGACCTTGCCTGATGGTCTGATAGGAGCTTGCAGAGGGCCCGAGTCTCACTGTCCTTTGAGGGGTCTGCCACCTCCCACTTATACGCTATCCAGGCCAGATACCTCAGGAACGAGTAGAACAGCTGCCTCGAGACCCTAACCCCGTCCTTCTTCGGGTCAGGGTCTCCCCAGTCGTTTGTGGCACACCTCTTATCGTATACTGCTAGTATCCTAGCTGTACCGGGCTCCTTAGGGGTTGAGAGGAGGGCTCCAAGCTGTGTGGGGTTCTCGCTTATGAGGGCTAGGAGGAGGGAGATGCCGTACACGTCGGTTCCGTGGTATAGGTCTAGGGTTCCGGCTATGTCGGCCACAATAATGGGGAAGTACTCGCTCCTCGTGCCGCTCAGCTCCACCATGGTATCTATGTCCATAAACCCGGGCAGTGGTAGGCCCACAACTAGGAAGGGGCTGGAGAGGAGTATATTGTAAGCCTCGTCATATCTCAGCCTCCTGTCCCCTGAGAGGTCGCAGCGGCCTCCGTTCGATGCGTCCACCCTCGCATACCTCCTCTCCCATGTTAGGAAGGCTAGGACATCGACAGCCCGGCCCAGCCTCGCTGAGAGCTGGCATGCGAGGGATCTGAGGCCTTCTAGGAGGAGCTTCTCCTGCTCCCTACCCCCTGTCCTGGTCAGCTCGTAGGGGACGACCACGGTCACGGCCTCAGGGGTGTAGACCGGGTCGGGGATGTGCTCTGTCCCCTCGTAGTCCCTTGGGTTGAGGACTGCGTCGAGTAGGGGCACGCTGTCTGGCGGTATGTAGGGGTACCCTGTGTACTCCCCTGCTATGTCGAACACCACCACTCCTCCTAGGGGCTTCCCTATGTGGTGGCGCCTCCTGGTGATCTCGTAGACGAGCCTCTTCACGGTCTCCGTCTTACCGCCCCCGGTCTGGGCGAGTATGCTTAGGTGCGTGTTTAGTCTTGAGGCGTTCATGTATATCCTTACGGTCTCGAGGAGGCTCAGCCTACCAATGTATATCCCAGTCCTCTTATAGTCTGGCCCTAGGCTGGAGTGGATTATCCTCTCCAGCCTCCCCGGCTCGGGCTCGGATATGCTCGAGAACGGCCTGGGAGGGCGCTCATAGGTGTCAAGCCTCTCCCCCCTCCCGGTAGACTTTATCTCCCCCAGGACTCGGAGCTCCACGCTCATGATACTACTCCATTTTATCAGGTTCTGCGTCGGGCTCAGCAGCTCCTGTAGCACCCGGTAGGCGTCTTGGAGGCTTGCCTCCGTTATGGTCTGGTAGAGTTTCCTCAGCCTCTCTACGTCGAGGGCGGGGTGCGGGGTCTCCTCGTGGACGTTAGTTATCATTGCGAGGTACTCCTTGCCCTGAGTGTTATCCTTTATCAGGACTAGTGTACCATACTTCACTATTGCCTCTGCGGGCCTGAGGATTATGCCCTCGACCCGCGTGTACTCTTTAATGCTCGTGGTAAAACCGGTCATCTCAGCCCTTTCCGACAAAACATTACACCCCCTAGAGTAGGTGGAGCCTCCTGACGCTAAAGTCTCTAATGAATGTGCTGTATGGCGTAACCCTCCTACTCAACGCCTCCAGGAGGCTTGCGAGCGCGCTATACTCCCACTCGTGCACCCTGCTCCTCGCGTCAACAACGAGGAGCTGTGGAGGTACTCCGTATGCTGTTACGAGGGCCTGAGTGTAGACGTGGTTCAGCGCCTTGACGAGCTTAGGGTCGCCCCTCAAGTACTCCACCCTCAGTGGCGGTATGACCCTGATGAGGTCTGCGAGGACTCTCCTATCAATACCAAGCCTCCTCGCCTCCACGGCTAGCTGTGGGCAGCTTGGCGCTGCCTCTGGTAGGATGTACCGGAGGCTTACCCCATCGACCATCCCCGCTATATCATCCTCGTCCAGGTGGTATTCCCTGTCGTCACTTATTATCCTCTCCCGGAAGCTCTTAATGATCCTCTCCCTGTAGAGCCAGCTCTTGTCGACCTCTATGCTAGCCCTATATTCCTTACCTGGGGGCTTGAAGAGGTAGTTGTAGAGCATTATCAGGTGGCTGTCGCTGGAGAGGTTGAAGTACTTGAGGATCTGCCTCTCATATATCCTCCTAACGACCTCCTCCGCGGAGAGGTCAGCTAGGGTCTTGGCCGCCGCGTAGCGATCCTTCGCGCCGGCAAGCTCCTGGAGTATCGCTTCGAGGTACCTCGAGCCCTCATACACTATTGTCCTGGGGTTCTCCACGTCAAAGTCCGATAGGCAGGCCTCCCTCCACGAGGCGTCCAGGTCTGCTATCGCCCTGTCTATATGATTGTATATCGTGAACGACGGTGAACCCTGGCTAGAGACCGACGACTGGGCTATCCTTGCCAGAGTCGTTACGAGGAGGTGCCTCCCGACGGAGACGTCCTCGGTTATGCCTAGGACTGTGTGGCCCTCTCTCGCGGAGATCTTCTTGATCATGTCCAGTATGTGGGCCGCCATTAACCCCGGGTTAACACGCTCTGTCAACTCCCTCCTTATCGTCGAAGCGTCCACTATGTCCTTAACCGTCGCCTTGTCAAGCCCGACATATCCTAGGACGGCCTCGGCATTCCTCCTCTCCAGGTCGAAGACCTTGTTGAAGTATGTCCCCAGGCTCTGGAGGAGGCTCCCATGCCTCACTACTAGTAGTGGCCCGTCCAACCCTACAGGGAGGCCCCCCTTCAATATGCTTAGAACCATCCCGAGCTCCGCCACGTAGAGGCTCGCCTGCCTCTTCCTATCGTCCCCCCTCACTAGGAGGAACCCGGGGGCCCCGCTGCTGAGGGGGTAGAGGATCCTCTCCTCAAGGGTGCTGCCAGACCAGTAGCGGAGTAGGATGCTCGTCTTCAGTATGAAGCCCTCCTCCACCCCGCTAAGACTCCTAGCACTCCTGCTCCCAGTATCTATGAAAACCTCCCCGGCCCACACGCTCCCTATGAGCGGCTCACTCTGAGGCCTCGGGTTCCAATTGTCGTCGAAGACTAGGAGCTCGCCCGAGTCTAGCTCCACACCCCTAGCGGCTAGTGCTAGGAGGAGGCCGCTCCATGAAGGTATTGCCTCGAGTGTCTCATCATCCCCCTCTAAATATGACAACCCGCCTGCACCCCGGGAAGCCCCGCATAACATTATATGACAAAGCCTAATTTCCAATGCCCACGCTATTCGGTCTCCCACTCTATGAACCCGGTATTACCGGCCCTCAGGGGAGTGTTTGAATATCCTATTTTATGCGGGGCACCCTATAGGGGGCTTCCGGGTGCTCATACATGGCTTCAGAGGGTGAGGCTGGGAGGAGCCTGGCTGAGAGGTTTGGTAAGAGCGCTGAGGAGGCCGCCGCTAAGGCGTGCCAGGAGATCAGGAGGATAATGTCGGAGAACCCCGAGCTTGTAGCCACTGTCGTCGACCTGCTCCCGGAGCTTATCGACTCCTGGGCCTCGTATGAGCTCGACCTCGTTGAGTCTGCGGGTGAGGGTGTTCCGGTGGGCAAGCTCATCGAGGAGATACCGAGCTCCATACTCTCCATTGTCAGTTCAGCCTTCGGCGCCAGGCTCGGCTTCCCCCTCACAGTACTCCTACTCGTGCCCCCCAGCCCTCTGGTCGCTGCTGTGGCGAAGTGTGGGAGGGAGACTGAGGACCCCGTTGTGGAGCCCGCTAGCCCGTTAGAGGTCAGGCTGAGGGCCTCAATTATAGAGGCGCAGAGCATAGCCTACAGGGTCTACTACAGGCTCCAGGAGATGCTTGAGGAGGAAGAGGTCGAGGAGGAAGAGGAGGGCCTATGGAAGCCCCAGTCGGCCCGCCTCCTCTACATGTGAAGCCCTGGTTAGAGGCCTAGGAGCCTCGCCGAGTTCTGTCCCGCAGCCTCCAGCACCTCCTCCCTGGCCACCCCTTTCAGTCTGGCGACGAACTCGGCTGCCTCTGGGATCATGAGTGGGTTTAGCCTCAGCCCCCTATAGTTGTAGGGGCCGTCACTCTCTAGAACCATGCCCCTCAGGGGGGTGTGCTCGGCTACCCTCCTATGTTTTTCCTGTATCTTTATCGCCGGGTTTATGCTTATGTAGTAGCCGGAGGCTATGATCTCGTCTATAAGGTTTAATGGGCCCGTGTACCAGTGGAACATCGCCTTCTCCACCCCTTCCTCCACCAGCATCGTCAGGGCCCTGGCCCACGCCTTTGGGCTGTGTATTGTGACGTATGCGTCTAGCTCCCTAGCGGTTCTAAGGAACAGCCTGAAGACCTCCTCCTGGACTTTGTACGTGGTCGGGTCTACGAACTTCCTGTCCAGCCCGACCTCGCCTATACAGTTCAGCCCCAGGCGTTCCGCTGCCCGCGCGATCTCGTACGCCTCTTGGAGCGTGACCTCGCCTATACTCCAGGGGTGGAGGCCGGCGCATGGTATCAGGTTCCCGTTGAGTGTCTGGGCGTATTCTAGTGTCTTGTACAGGCTCTCGAGATCCTCTGAGACGGCTACGACCACGAGATCCCCGGGGAACTCCTCCACTATCTGGGACAGCTCTTCTAGGGGGAACTCGTGGGCGTGGCAGTGCATGTCATATACTCTCACTGCCCTCTCCCCCCTCTTCGCAGCCCTTGATCTCCTGCTCTAGAGCCTCACTGATATATCTCCTCACCCTGCTGACCGTTAACGCTATCACAAGGCCTGGGAGTAGGCTGAAGGCTAGGTAGACGACCCTCCATGTGAGGAGGCTCCTCGGATCCATTAGGCCTGCGAGCCCGTACTCGAAGAATAGTGCTCCTCCGGGAGTTATGCTCATGCTGAGCACGTATGTCGCCTCCATTAGGAGGAACGCCCTCAGGACGAGGAGGGGGCTCGCAATATAGTAGAGCCCGCTCTTGAGCACTACTAGGAGGCCCATCGCCTCAACGATGTGGGCCCCAAGAGTTACAAGTACGGATACTGAGAGGATCCCCAGCCTGCTCGCCTCCCTCAGGCTCTCTAGGAATAGCTTCCTCTGGCCGAGTATGTAGCAGCGGAAGTTCTCGGGCATCTTAATGCGGTTTATGACCCTCTCAAAACTGTCGCTACGGGCCCACAGGAGCCCCCCTATCCAGCTCCCACCGATACATAGTGCTACGAGGAGCATTAACCACGACTCTGGAAGGTATGGTATGGCCATTACGATTACAACCGTCACGCTTATGAGCGTGTCCATGAGGCTCTCCATCGTAGCTATACCAAAGGTCACACCCGGTGGACGGCCTGTGTATGCGGAGACTATCAGGCTACGCGTCGGTGTCGCCCCGCTATAAGCCGGCGTGAGGACTCCAACCATCCTCCCCGAGAACCTTGCGATCGTACTCACGGTGAGCGGGATCTTCACTCCTAGCCTCTCTCCTATAAGACTAAGCCTCCAGGCCTTCACGATCTCAGCTAGAGAGAGTAGGAAGAAGGACGCCGCGAGGACTACTGGGTCGACCCCGCGGGCGACCCGTATGAGCTCCCTGGGGCCACCGCTAATGTGCATGAGGGCGCCTGTAGAGAGGAGGAGTAGGAGGAGTAGCCCTATCAATAGCCTCCTGAGAGCCCTCCCATGACGCCCTCCCCCATCCAACTCTTAACGACCTGGACGAGGTAGAGGACTGTTAGGATATAATTTAGTATTGCGGCCCCCTATATGGGTGCTAGGAAAATTCTAGAGGGTTCTACCGGGGGTGTAGTAGAGGAGGGTTACTCCTCCTCTTTCTTTGGCGCTAGCTGCGCCTCTAGGAGGTTTATGATCGCCTGGCTCAGGTGCTCTGGCTTGGTGTAGTACTTGTCATACATGTACTTCTTGCCGCCGAACGATATCTCTACGTTGTCGCCCGTGTCCCTGACAGTCATGAATATCTGGCCGTTCCTTAGGATACTGAAACTGTTCTTCCCACGGGGTAGCAGCTTTAGGTTGTGCTTCTTGACCTCGGGCCTGATTATATCCTTCACCTTGTCGATATACTCTGACATCCTCCTCTCACCTACCACCAAGCGGGGGATGCCGGGCGGGTTTAAAAGGTATCTCTTCCCCACGGCTATGTCCACCTGATTACTTACACGATTATATCCTCCAACACGGACACGCTTAACATACACGGGGGGCTCCCCCAGGGGAGGGGCTCCCCGAGTCCTCACCGGGCCCCTCCCTGAATGAGTAGGAAGGGTGGTATGATATGGTGAAAGTGGAGGACATTAAGACGATAACCGTAGTAGGAGCCGGGACTATGGGCCACGGCATCGCTGAAGTCGCCGCTATGGCAGGCTACAAGGTGTACCTAGTCGACATCAAGCAGGAGATCCTCGACAGGGCGCTAGAGAAGATCAAGTGGAGCCTATCAAAGCTATACGAGAAGGGGATACTTAGGGAGACTGTCGACAGTGTAATGTCAAGGATAACCACGGTTGTCAACCTGAACCCCGACGGTAGCTACACGGAGGAGTTCGCCAAGATCCTAGCTGAGACGGACTTCATGATCGAGGCGATCATTGAGAGGATAGACCTGAAGCAGCAGCTCTTCGCCTTCGCCGACAAGCACGCCCCACCCCACGCAATACTGGCGACAAACACTAGCAGCCTCCCAATAACTGAGATCGCCGCTGCAACCAACAGGCCGGAGAATGTCGTCGGGATGCACTTCTTCAACCCGCCACCCCTAATGCCCCTAGTCGAGATCATCAGGGGGGAGAAGACTAGTGACGAGACGGTGGAGGTGACCGTCGCGCTAGCAAAGAAGTTCGGGAAGCAGCCTGTTGTGGTTAAGAAGGACGTCCCGGGCTTCATAGTGAACAGGATCCTCGGCCGCTTCATAAACACCGCATGCCACATAGTCCACAAGGGCCTAGCGACGATCGAGGAGGTAGACGCTACCGTAAAGTACATCCTAGGCCTCCCGATGGGCGTGTTCGAGCTGAGCGACTACAGCGGTATAGACGTGTTCTACTACGTCTTCACAGCCATGAAGGAGAGGGGCTTCAACATAACACCATGCCCGCTCCTAAAGGAGAAGTTCGAGAAGAAGGAGTACGGTATGAAGACTGGCAAGGGCTTCTACACCTACCCGGAGCCGGGCAAGTATGTGAGGCCTAAGATACCCAAGGAGCTCGCTGGCAAGGTAGACCCAGTACTCCTACTGGCCCCCGCAGTGAACGAGGCGGCATGGCTCCTCGAGAACGACGTCGCGACCAAGGAGGACATAGACAAGGCCGTCAAGCTGGGGCTGGGATGGCCTAAGGGCGTCTTCGAGTTCGCAGACGAGTACGGTATAGACAAGATCGTGGAAGCCCTCAACAAGCTCAAGACAGACCTGGGACTAGAGGAGATGGAGCCCCAGCCGCTCCTCCTCAAGATGGTAGAGGAGGGCAGACTGGGCAGGAAGACTGGCAAGGGCTTCTACGAGTACGGAGAGGTCGAGGAGATAAAGAAGAAGACTATCCTAGTGAGGATAGAGAAGCCGATAGCCTGGGTAATACTCAACAGGCCTAAGAAGCTCAACGCCCTAAGCCCAGAGCTACTAAAGGAGCTGGGCGAGACGCTAGACGAGCTAGAGGACAACCCGGACGTAAGGGTAGTAATACTGAAGGGTGAGGGCAGGGCCTTCAGCGCCGGAGCAGACGTCACAGCATTCGCAGGCGTAACACCAATAGACATAGCAAAGTTCTCGAGGCGCTTCCAGGAGCTGACGCTCAAGATGCAGTTCTACACTAAGCCGATCATAGCAGCACTCCACGGCTACGTCCTAGGAGGAGGACTAGAGATAGCGATGAGCACAGACATAAGGATAGCGGCAGAGGGCACAATGCTCGGACAGCCCGAGATCAACCTAGGCTTCATACCAGGAGCAGGAGGAACCCAGAGGCTACCAAGGCTCATACCAAGGGGACACGCTAAACTCCTAATCTACACCGGAGACATGATACCCGCCGAAGAGGCCTACAAACTAGGACTAGTAGAGAAGGTAGTACCACCCGAGAGGCTAGAGCAGGAGGCGAGAGCACTAGCCCTCAAACTAGCAGAGAAACCACCGCTAGCACTAATGGCAGCCAAATACGCAATCGAGTACGGACTAGAATCCAACATATGGGCAGGCCTAGCACTAGAAGCACACCTCTTCGGCCTACTATTCAGCACCGAAGACGTAATCGAAGGGGTAACAGCATTCCTAGAGAAGAGAAAGCCCAAGTTCAAAGGCCGCTAAAAACATAGGGTTTTCTAAACATTTCAACACCTTTTTCCCGGGCCATAGACCATACAGCACCTCCTCGTGCTACCCAGTATTATCCAGAGGTGAGCCCTCATACCCGGTTAGAGACAGGAAGTTCTCACCGCCCAAAACTGCGGTTTTCGCACTCACATTCACACTTAATAGGGATGAGGACGCTTTTCTTTAGTGCGTGTAAGAGCGTCAACATGTCCCTACCCACCATACTAACAGGCCTTGCCTCCTTACCGCAAGACGTATCACTATCCTCCACGAAGAAGCAGAAGGCCTCACATATATGACTACAAGAGACCCTCTCAGAGGCTGTAATAACATGGTCTATTAACATGTACACAATTATGTGTAGCCTCTCCGCATCGGTTAAAGACATCATGCGACTGAAGCGGAGGATAACGGCTTCTATGACTGTAAACACTAGAATCGTTAACTTAGCAAGGTACTGCTCGACCCAGTAATTCCTGCCCTCTACACTACCGTGCCCGGCCTCAACGATGTTCGAAGGCCCCTCTAAATAGTCGCTAGCCTCATTATAAAACAATACAATCGACCCGACCTCATAGGCCAAAGTATACATAACCGGGTCAGGGATCACTCCGCAGACCTTCAAGTTCTCCCTCACAATTTCTAGGACGGGATACACTGTTGTTAGTAATATCACCGGGCGATAAGCCCTGCCATAGAGATCGCCTCTACACCCCCTTAAATAACGACATCTCGACTTCAATTCTATCAAGTAAGTTGTATACTCGTACTCCGATCTCAGCTCTAGCATAAATAGAAAGATTATATAACGATAATAGTCTTTAATATCAATTTTCTGACTCTGCTGCACCCCCGATATATAACCGACCATGTATGAAGCAATCTTCCTAAAATAGTCAGCAAGGCAGTTACCCCCGCAACCACCTCCCGATATCCTGATAAATAAAATATTAAC
>WAOT01000008.1 GCA_015521115.1 Desulfurococcales archaeon | reverse complement strand
GGCTCCTACACACTACACGAGGACTTGACAGGCATCCTATACTCTAAGATCGTTAAAGGGGCGGAGGAGGTTATGGGAGAAATACTATCTATACTGTGAACAGGCCCTAACGTCCTGAATCCAGGCCTACTCCTCCAGCTTAGGCTCCTCAACTATCTTCTTGCCAGCTACCACCTGGTCTACGCTATGGATTATGCACCCGAGCTCCTCCAGTTTCTCCTTAACCTTGTTGAAGTCTATGTCTGTCCCCTCTATTGTCATGCTGAGCGTTACTGTCTCAACATCAATCTCCCTTACCGTGACGTTTACACCGTCAACTCCTGGAAGAGACGCAATCTCCCGCCCGACGTCTATAATTGAGAGCCCCTTAAGAGGCTTCAGTATGTCCAGCACTAGTCTCCTGACGGGTGCGACCACCTCGGGAACCCCCTTGGAACGTGTTGTCCTCTCACGCGTGATTATCCTTGTATCTCTCTGAGGATTAACTGTTTTGCTTGGCCCTTTCCTCTATAGCCCTCCTAAGATCCTCGGGAACCTCTATGGAAGTCCATGTCGTGGGGTCGAAGGCGACGGTCACTATCTTGCATTCGGCTGCAAGGGCTTTCAGTGTTTGGTTGTAGATCTTGAAAGTCCATGTTATACTCTTCCTCCCCACTCTAACATCCACGATATCGACCCTGTACTTGTCGTGAACCCGGAGGGGTACGCTATAGTCTATCTCCACGTGAACCCTGGGGAATAGGACTGGGGGAGGGAATATTCTTTTCCCGGTTATCTCGAGGACAAACTCTTCCTCAGTTTTCTCACAGTATCGTAGGAAGCTCGTGAAATGAGCTATCTGGGCAGCGTCGGTCTCGCTCCAGTACACGCGGCCCTCTAAGCTATAGATGGGTCTCTCGGACATTGCGGATCCCATTATTGCAGACTTTGTTAGCCTGTAGGGGGCAGAAATATTTGACTATAGCTTTCTGCTCATTTTGTGTCTTTTTATAGTACGGCGAGGTTTATATGCGTCATTAACTAGCACTTTCCTCAGGGCCCGCCTGGGCGATGGGAGCCACGCTCCAAGCTCGGGCTGGCATCCCACCCTGGATGGGGGCCGCGTGCCGCTCGGCTCGACCGCCCCCCATGACCTCACGGGATGAACCCCCCAGCCGGGGGGCGAGCCCTCTGGGCGAGGAGGGAACCGATGAAGACCGTATCATAATGAAACAAAACGCTACGGAGCGATACGGTCAGAGGAAGCGGATTATAGTTTGAAGGGGTCGCGGGGTAGGAACACCCTCTTTCCTCGGAGGTTAAGTTCCTCGATGCCAACACCATATACTTCCTCTAGCACTCCCCTCGGGATGTTAGAGGACGCCCCTATGTAAGCAGGCGACCCGTCCCTTAGGACAAGTATATCGTCGAACACGCTCACATACTCGACCTCGTGGCTTGTGGCTATCACCGTTATTTTCGAGGAGAGCTCCCTTAGTAGGCGGAGTACTTTGACGGAGTTCTTAAGGTCGAGGAAGGATAGGGGCTCGTCGAGTAGGAGGAGCCTGGGCCTCCTAGCTATAGCCCTGGCTATGCAGACTAGCCTCTGCTCTCCCCCGCTTAGCGTCGAGAACCTACGGTCTAGGAGGTGTCTTACACCCAGTATTTCGGCGGCCTCCTCAATGTCTAGCCCTCTACTGACACCGTAGAGTCCGGCTTCTATAACGTCCCTAGCCCTAGCGAGCGGGTCGACTACTGGTGTCGAGGGCATATAGGAGACCATGCTCCTCGCTTCCTTCGGACTGTGGCCGCAGACCTCTACAGTGCCCCTATAGTCTATGACCCCGGAGAGGGTGCGGAGGAGCGTCGTCTTACCACTACCATTAGGCCCGATGACTCCGTGCATCCCCCGGCCCCAGCTGAGCTCCTCAACTCCTAGTATTCTAAGCCCTCCAGCATGTACAGTGAGCCCTTTCACCTGAACTGTGCAGGCACTCAATCTACCACCCGGTTCTCTTGGAGAGGTAGAAGAGAATTGGGGCACCGAATAGTGCAGTGACGGCTGTAAGGGGGATCTCTCCTCCCCCGCTCATAAGCCTAACTACTAGGTCGCTCGCGACGGCCGCACCTGCCCCTAGAATCATACTACCGGCCAACGCCCTCCTATAGTTGCTACCGATCGCCAGCCTCGTGGCCCAAGGTGCCGCTAGGCCTAGGAAGCCTACTGGGCCCGCCAGGGCGACGAGGGATGCTGCAATGCTACTCGCCAGGAAGGCTGCCACCAGCCTGAGCCTCTCAACGTCCACACCACTAGCCCTTGCAACCTCATCCCCCAAGATCAGCGTGTAGATCTTCTGCGAGTACGCAGCTAAACCTGCCGTGCCAGATATGACTATGGCGGCAGTGACCAGGAGTGTCTCCCGCGTAACATAAGCCACAGTCCCGAAGAGCCATATGAAGCTGAACCTCTGAGCCCCTGGCATATGGGCCATAGCCAACACTATCAGCCCGAAGAAGCCGTAGCCCACGCTAACCCCCGCCACTATGAGGCTCGTCGGCCCCCCGCCTATGAAGCCCCCAACACCTATAACGATGAGGAACGCTATGAAACCCCATAGGAGGCCCGATGCATATACAAGAGTTGGTGGCGGAGTAGGCGAGAAGAGGTAGAGCACTAAAACGCCGAAGGCGGCGCCGCTGGAGACGCCGAGGAGATAAGGGTCTGCCATGGGGTTTCTCAGCGTGTATTGTAGTGTGAGCCCAGACACTGAGAGGCCAAGCCCCAGGAGGGCAGCGGCAACAGTTCTCGTGAGCCTGTAAATTACGATGGGATCTCCACCGTGTCCTAACGATCTAATCGAGTCTAGGGGGTTGGAGACGCCCGTGCTCCCTACCGAGACTCCAGCCATTAGAAGGGCTAGGAGCGTCAGGGTAGATGTGAGGAGGAAAACACCGGTTTGAATCCCGTTTTGGGACTGGGGCTTCAAGGCGTATATCGCCTCATGGTAGTGGGGGCTGGACTTGTGGGGGCTCCGAGAGGGTGTTTGGTATAGAGTCTATGCTCGCGTTGTATAGCTCAGGGTAGATAACGTATTGGAGTGCTAGTAGTGCGTCAGCGAACCTTGGGCTAGGCCTGTTCAGCATATTGAGGAGGTCTCCCGTGAAAGTGTAGACTCTCCCCTCGGCTACCGCGGTTATGTTCTGGGCGTCCTCTCCCAGCGTACTGTTAATATAGTTGTAGAAGTCGCTGACGTTTATCCCGGCCAGTATGATCACGTCGGGGTTCGCTGCGGCGAGATCCTCGGGGTTTATAGCCTGCCATCCCTCGAGGTAGTTGAAGCTGTTCATAGCACCAACTAGCTCCAGGCCGCTGTCCTGGAATGTGCCGTTCCCTACAACATATGTCGGTGGGCCTAGCCATACTATGATGGCGGCACTCCTCTGCTGTTCTACGAGGCTGGCCGCAAGCTGTAGCCTTACGATCTTAGCTTCAAACTCAACTGCAGCCTGGTAGGCGTCGGCAATGTTCCCTGTCGCCTTTCCAAGCATTAGGAGGCCGTCCTTTATATCAGAGATCGTGGACTGGGGGAGCAGGATCATAGGTATGCCGTGTGCTTTTAGGATCTCCTTGACCTGCTGGTGGCTTGGTACTCCAGCGACCCCAACGACTAGGTCTGGGTTGAGGGAGAGGATCTTCTCTATGTCAGGGTTCCAGAAGCCCCCGACAGTCTCTACTGTCCCGTTCTGGATCCTTTCAACTAGTTCGGGGGGCCAGTCGGTGTAGTCTGTCACGCCCACTATTCTGTCTGTGGCGTTTACGAAGTATAGATCCTCTGCGACGCTTGGGGCTAGAGATACGATCCTCGTGGGCATTGATGTGATAACGACCTCGTCTCCTGTAGCGTCTACTACGGTAGTTGGGAAGAGGAGGCTAGCTTGGCTCTGTAACTGCTTGAGCTGTTCTACTATGGAGTCTATTGTCTGGTTGAGGAGGGATAGCTGCTCCGCTATACTCTCATTGATCGATGTGAGGCTACCCCTTAGGGCCATCAGTTGCCCTTGGAGCTCAGCTAGGCTTGACGTTAGGGTTGTAAGGTTGTTTTTGAGGGCTGTGCTCTTATTGGATAGGAGCCAGAGCTGTTGTTGGAGGTTTGATACCTGTTCCTGCAAGTCTTCAAGTGCCTGCGAGCTTGCAGTCCTGCTCTGGTTGACGGTCTCTTGAAGGGCCTTGATGCTCTGTTGTAGGTCTTTTATGTTCTCTTCAAGCCCTCCCTGGGCTTGCCGTGACTGCTCTGCGACCTTCCCAGTCTGGTATGCTGTATAGAGGGATATGGGGATTAGTAACAGGGCGATTATTAGGGCCGCTATCGCTGTTTTCCCGGCATCGCTGGACACGGTGTCCACCAGTTGTTGGTCATATCTGCCTAGGGGTAAATAACTGTGGGATCATGCCCTGCTATATGGGTATAACAGGGGCGTCACCGAACTTCCCGAGCCACACCTTATCTCCGGGCTCTACGTCCTCTAGCGGTATTATCCTGACGCCCAGGGGCTTGTCCTTCGCCCTACTGCAGGCCCCTACATCGAGGATCAGGCCGGCAACAGCGTCTCTGCTCGCCGGCACAACAGCAAGGTCTAGGCCTGCAAGGCAGAGGCAGCTGAACCTTGCAAGATCCCTTGCCTTAGTATTGAGCTCTGAAACCCTGGCTTTCAGCTTGAGATCCTCTGCGACAGGTAGTTGTACCTCGTTGAATCCCACAGTCTTTCCGAGGACTCTGGAGGCGTCTTGTAGGGCCCTATTGACGATATAGATCCCCTGCAAGAAGCCTGGCTCAGGCATCCTCACACCGACAACATACTCCACTAGCCCCAGGGTGGACTCCTCCATCCATGGCGCAACGCTGAGGTCAACGCCGAGAGGCTTTACACCCAGCAGCCGGGAAGCCTCCTCCAGAACTTCTAGTGCCTTCTCACCCGCTGAGACCACTGCCTCGACAAGGCCATTATAGCCCCCTCTCCTGTATGCGTTGAGGAGGTAGTTCGGGTATGTCAGGCTAACAGTTGCAGCCCCCTCTCCTGTTAGTGGTGAGGCCAGCGGGTAATATGGCGTTATAACGGGGGAGGTGTACACGTTAACGCCGAATCTCGTGGCTAGAACCGGGTCTATGTCGGCCATCTCGTGTATGAAGCCGGAGATCTTCCTAGCCTCGTCCCAGGAGTACTCCTCCACCTGTACGTGGAAGAAGATACCATTCTCCAGCAGGGATCTCAGGGCAACCTTACTCTCGTCTAGCACGCTGGAGGGTATACCGCCAACCGATAGGAGCACCTGATACTCGTCGGCCAACTCTCCGAGCTTGCCAGCTAGCCCCTCAAGATCTCCTATCCTCCCCGCCTCGACTACAAGCCTTGCACTCTCAATTTCTACGCCTGAGCCGCTCATGACCTCATCAACTACCTCCCTAAGCCTTGCAGTTATTGACTCCAGCTCCCCGATCCCTAGGCTGTCTACCCCTCTAGGGTCGTGTAGAGTTATGCTCCTGATCTTATACTCGTTTGAGGGCATCTCATAGCACCAGGGAAGGAGGGCTTTCACAGCATATTTTAAGTGAGTGTACCGTTTTGGCCGGAGTGGAAGGCCGGGAGTGGCCCGCTCATCGCAACCCCACACAGGACATGGGGCCTCGCGGGCCCACCCGTGCTTGGTAGATGATAATGCACCTTTATACCGCTAACTCCCAGATAGGACGATATATCCTCTCCTATGCGTGTCTAGCCTATTGGTGTCTCCGTTCATGCGGTTAAGAAGGGTCATTATACTGGACGGCTACAATGACGAGCCAGGGGGGCTGGGGGTACCACCCTACATTGACGTGTACCCGAGGTATGTGGCGGGAGCCTTATGGTCTGCAGACAAAAGTATACGAGTAGACTACCTGACCATAGACCAGTTCAGGGCGAGCCCTTGGACGTGGATCTCGAGGATGCGCACATATGACCTCGTGGTGATAATAGCTGGCGTGGTCGTCCCCGGAAAGTACCTGGGAGGGAACCCCGCTGAGCCCCGGGAGGTGCTAGAAATTCTTAGAGCCCTCCGCGAGCACACCTATACAGCCCTAGTAGGGCCGGCCGCCTCCTGGGGTCTCGGCTGGGAGGGCGGGAAGCCTGCTGTAAGTCCTGCGGCCTTCCGGAAGGCTGGTGCCGACTTCCTCGTCACAGGAGACCTCGACGTCTTCTTCATGGAGCTAGCAACCGACGGCCCAGAGAAGGCTAGGCCGTGGGCCCGAAGAGAGTCTTATGAAGAGCTCACAAGGCCGGCAATACTCGGCTCTAGAATAATAAGGCAGCACCCTAACTACGGGGCAAACCTAATAGTAGAGCTAGAGACATACAGGGGATGTGCCCGCTGGGTTTCTGGCGGTTGCAGCTTCTGCGTGGAACCGCTCCGTGGAAGGCCAACTGCTAGGAGTCCTGACAGTATTGTTGCTGAGGTTGAAGCCCTGTATAGGTGGGGTGCTAGGAACTTCAGGCTCGGGAGGCAGGCGGACATACTAGTATACGGCTCCCCAGGGCTAGGCCGTGAGGAATGGCCTAAGCCCTCACCAAGCGGGCTCCGCAGGGTATTCCAGGGTATTAGGAGTGCCGCACCAGGCCTTGAGACCCTCCATATAGACAATGTAAATCCCGGCACGGTCGCGAGGCACCCCGTGGAGTCTAGAGAGGCGTTGAAGGTCATAGTAGAATACCACACCCCCGGGGATGTGGCGGCCCTTGGCCTTGAGACTGCCGACCCCAAGGTTGCTAGACTGAACAATCTTAACACAACACCTGAGGAGGCACTTGAGGCTATTAGGATAATAAACAGTGTCGGAAGCATTAGGGGTGGAAACGGTTTGCCGCACCTTCTTCCTGGGCTCAACTTCATCCTAGGCCTCCCGGGTGAGAGGGCTGAGACGTATAGGCTCAACAGGGAGTTCCTAGAGACCCTCCTCAGGGAAAACCTCCTCGTGAGGAGGGTAAATGTGAGGAGGCTCATGCCGATCCCAATGACACGTGCCTACAGGATGAAACACGGCGTCAGGGGGAGGCTGGAGAAGCATGCTAAGAGTTTCACATACTATGTGAGGCACGTCTTCGATAGGGAAATGCTCCGGAGGGTAGTCCCTAGGGGAACGGTGCTTAGGGGACTCTGGGTTGAGCAGTGCCAAGGAAATATATGCTATGCAAGACAGCCAGGCAGCTATCCTGTGACGGTCGCCATTAAGGGTTCGAGGCTTGCACGTAGAACGTATCTAGGGGCGGTTAGGGTTGTGGGGCTTCATAGTGGTAGGAGTGTCCTAGCTGAGCCGGTCTCCACCGCTAATGTGTGGTAATATTGTTACCGTATCTTCGGGCTTGACCTTGGCCTCGGGCCTGGCACCTCTACCGTTAATTAGGATTACAAGTTCTTCAAGGTCTATGTCGGGGGCGTTAATGAGATCTGCAACCCTCCTCTCTCCGCATATCTCGACCTCCTTCTCCCTTCCACCCATAACTTCTGCAAGATAGCCTAGCAGTTTGAGCTTAACCTTACCGCACTCCTCCAAGGGCTGCACCCCTATTATTGGTCTGGCTTGGGTGGTTTCAAGCTATACTATAAACCTGGAGGCCGCCGCTATGACACACTATTCTCCTATAGTCTCTGTTATTTATAGAGGTTCAGCACCCATTATGAGAGCTGGGTGCCGCGTGATGAAGGGGTGGAGCGGTAGGATTCTATGGGTTGACCTTTCAAAGAAGGAGTATAAAGCTGTTGAGTATCCTGCAGAGTGGGCTAAACAGTTTCTCGGTGGGAGGGGCCTCGCAGCTAGAATACTATGGGAGTACCTTCCAGCTGGTGCAGACCCGCTAGGCCCCGAGAACCTCCTAATCCTCGCTGTAGGCCCCCTCACAGGTCTGAGCCTGCCAAGCAGTGGTAAGATGGTCGTAGCAGCGAAGAGCCCGTTAACTGGAGGCTATGGTGATGGGAACGTTGGTAGCTGGGCTTCGTATCACATGAGGAGGGCCCACTATGATGCGATCGTCTTCAAAGGTGTCTCCGATAAGCCTGTAGTAGTATACATCGAGGACGATAAGGTGGAGTTCAGGGACGCCGAGGATCTCTGGGGGAAGGACACGTGGGAGACTGAGGCCAAGCTGAAGGAGGAGTACGGTAAGAACGTCGGTATACTGGAGATAGGCCCGGCAGGGGAGAACCAGGTACTATATGCAACCGTCATAAGCCAGGAGGGTAGGAGCGGTGGAAGGCCGGGCATGGGCGCGGTCATGGGGTCGAAGAAGCTGAAAGCCGTCGTGATCAAGGGCACGAAGGAGATCGTGGTCGACGACCCTAAGAAGCTACGGGAGCAGGGTGCCAAGGCCTATGTCGAGGTGGTGAAGAGCAAGTCCTACCCGTTCTGGATGAGGCAGGGTACAATGATGACCATAGACTGGGCCCAGGAGGCTAGCGTGCTACCTACCTACAACTTCAGCGAGGGCGTGTTCGACGGCTACAAGGGTATCGACGGCTATAGGATGGAGGAGATGAAGATAGCACAGAGGGGCTGCCCCTTCTGTAACATGCCATGTGGCAACGTGATTAAGGACGAAGAGGGAGACCCGAGCGAGCTGGACTACGAGAACGTGGCGATGCTAGGAAGCAACATAGGACTAGACGACCTCGCAAAGGTCGGGGTACTGAACAAGATGGCCGACAAGTACGGCGTCGACACCATAAGCCTCGGGAACACAATAGGCTGGGCAATGGAGGCGAGCGAGAAGGGCCTCATAAAGGAGAAGATCGAGTGGGGAGACTACGAGAGGGTGAAAGAGCTCATAAATGAGATCGTATACAAGACGAGCGACCTAGGCAAGCTCCTGGCCCAGGGGACTAAGAAGGCATGCTCACAGGTAGGGGGCTGCGACTTCGCGATAAACGCTAAGGGGCTGGAGGTCTCCGCATACGACTGCCACGCAGCCCCAGGGATGGCATTGGCATACGCCACCAGCCCCATAGGCGCACACCACAAGGACGCATGGGTCATAAGCTGGGAGGTAGCAACTGACAGGTTCGCCTATAGCAGGGAGAAAGCCGCTAAAGTGATAGAGCTCCAGCGCATCAGGGGAGGCCTGTTCGAGAGCTTCGTGGCATGCAGGCTGCCGTGGGTAGAGGTCGGCCTAAACCTAGACCACTACCCCAAGCTCCTAAAGTATGCGACAGGAGTGACCTACACCTGGGACGACCTCTACAACGTGGCAGACAGGATCTACGCCCTCATCAGAGCCCTCTGGATAAGAGAGCTAGGAGGATGGAGCAGGGAGATGGACTACCCACCAGAGAAATGGTTCAAACAGCCCCTAACAAAGGGCCCACTAGCAGGGTCAAAGCTCGACAAGGAGAAGTATGGCCAACTCCTCAACTACTACTATGAGATAAGGGGATGGGACGAGAGAGGCGTCCCCAAGAGGGAGACCCTCAAGAGACTAGGCCTAGACTTCTTGATCCCAACGCTAGAAAAAATAGTGGGCCTAAGCTAGCCCCCCTCCTCGCCCTTGAGGATAGCGTCTATTTCCTTATACCTATTCCTAACGGTTACCTCAGTCACACCCGCTACTTGGGCTACCTCCTTCTGCGTCTTCCTCAGGCCGTGTTTAAGGGCTGCCAGGTAGACGGCTGCCGCTGCGAGACCGCTGGGATCCTTGCCTGCCGTGAGCCCCCTCTGCCTGACCTTCTTCACTATCTTGATCGCCTCGACGGTCACATTGTCAGGCAGGTTGAGGGCGCTTGCGATACGGTACACGAACCTTTCAGGCTCGATCACGGGTATGTTGAGGTTTAGGTCTCGGACTAGGAGCCTGTAGTTCCTGGCTATCTCCCTCTTTATCGGGGCCTCCTTTGTCTCGAAGGCCCTGGCTATCTCATCAAGTGTTATGGGGTACCTGTTCTTCCTGCACGCTGCGTATATTGTGGCTGCCACCATACTGTATATGCTCCTCCCGCGCGTGAGACCCTTATTGGCCGCCTCCCTGTAGAGCCTTGCAGCCTCCTCCTTAACCGAGTAGGGCAGCTCTAGGCGTGCTACGACCTCTTCTATGATCCTGAGCGCCTGGTTTATGTTCTTCTCCAGGCTAGTCATAGCCCTGCCCATCCTAAGGCCTCTCTGAACCCTAACACTCTCCAGCCTATGGCTTAAACCCCTAATCCTGCGGCCCCCCTCCTTGGGGCCACCGACGTAGACGTCAACCCCAAGGTTGGGCTTAGAGAAGCTAAGAGGGCTCCCAACTCTAGTCCTCCTGGCCTTCTCGTCCGGCGTATACGCTCTCCACTCCGCCTCGTCTCCTATGACCTGCGACTCGATGACCTCTCCCGTCTCGATACAGACCCTGACCCCCCTCTCGGGGTCGTATACTATCTTCTCCGGAGGACAGGGGGTCTTCTCCTCGTGAGACTCCAAATACACCACCTCTAACCCATATATAGGCTTTAGCCTCCGGGGGTGGAGGCGTTACCTTTTTATCCCCTCCCCTTATATCGTGGAGGAAAGCTTATATACGTTACCCTCCGCTCACCGCTCGAGTTGGACACCCTCACAGCCGATGTTAGCCTCAAACACCTCAACAGCACCTGACCTGCTGACCTCAGCCATAACCCTGCCAGCCTCAGCCTCTGGAACCAATATGATAACGCTCCCACCCCAGCCAGCTCCCGTAAGCTTCGCGCCCACAGCCCCTGCGGAGCGGGCGGCGAACACTATCCTCTCAATAATGAGGCTACTCGCACCCATAGCGTTTAGGAGCCCCTGATTGAAGTCCATGAGCTCTCCGAGGAGGAGGGCGTCTCCCCCCTTGAAGGCCTCAAGAGCCAGCTTAACGAGCTCCTCCGCCGCATCGTAGACGTATGAGCTCGCTCTCCCTAAGAGGGACGCCCTGCCCAGTACTCTCTCCACAACCTCACGGGTACTCCTCTCGACACCAGTGTTCGCGACCACCAGCTTATACCCCTCAGGGATCCTAATATCCACCCTCTCAGGCCTGTTCCCGACCCTGTATAGTAGTGAGCCACCGTATACTGCGATAGCAGAGTCAACACCACTTGGCTTACCATGGGCAACCCTCTCAGCCTCAAGGCTCGCACTCATCACAGTGTCTAGGTCAACATCGATGCCGTGCCACGCCGCGTAGGCGAGGCTGAAAGCTGCCGAGAAAGCAGCACTACTCCCGAGACCCGCACCCACAGGGATTCCACTCTCGACCTCAACCCTCATCGGCTCCGGCTTGACACCGAATTTCTCGTGGAAGAACCTAATTAGGGCGCTGAGCGGGGCCAGCTTACCCCCCAAGCTCATGGCCCTCTGGGGGGTGACTCTCAGACTGACCCCGATACGGGGGCTGAGCAGGGTAAAGCGGTCGTCCTCGCTCTTCGAGATCTTTACATGTACCCTTTTACAGAGGGCGGAGACAAGGCTAGGTCTACCCTTCACGACGAAGTGCTCGCCGAACAGTATTACCTTACCTGGAGCGCTCGCCGCTATCAAGGCTCAGCCTCTCCCATGGGAGTACTATAAGTTCCTCGTCTTGGAGATATGTCTTCCCCGTTCTAAGACCTAGCCAGGCCTTGTATAGTTCGAAGCCGAGGTATGCAGCGTGCTCCGGGCCGATACCTGTCTCCCTAACGATAACTCTAGTCAGCGACAGTGGGTGGCTGCCGCGGAACAGTGTCCTCTTACCATCCCTCTCATAGTATACGACAAGCTCCCCTCTAGAGTAGTCTACTGCTATGACCAGCTTCCCGGGCTCCAGTATCGGAGGTACAAAGGAGTCGACCCTGATCTCCTCGTCAGGCCTAAGATCGGGTGGGCCGGGAGGTCTAGTTTCTTGGCGCACCACTAGCAGTGGGCTCCGGACATCTTTTGGAGGCCTCCCCAGTTGGTAAGAGTAGCTCGCGAGCTGTGATGCTAATAGGGCCTCTGAAGTCGTGTGCACGCTCTTATATGAGTCCTCAACAACCAGGTAAACGCTCGCCCCCACCTCTATGGCTGAGCTCGCTAGGAGTAGGTGGAGTGAGTGGGGGTCTGCGCTGACCTCCTCGATAGCATTTGCAGCACTAAAGAGTAGGGGCTCACCTATACTCCTTGCCCTTGAGTATCTCTTGAATGTGCTTGAGAAGTCTATGAGCGGTATGCCGACAACCGGGTCTACGATGATCTTGCGTGCACCAGCACTCTTCAACCGCTGTACCGCACCTGCGAGACGGTCAATGTCACGGTCTCCCACTATGAATACTAGTTCTCCGTCGACACCCCCGCCCTCAGCTAGTGTGAGGGCAGTCCTCGAACTCACACTAAACCCAGCACACCCAGCGTCCCATAAATCCCGCACCAAATCAGCTCTAGGGAGCTCGCATAGAACAGGGCGGTAACGGGAGGCAGCCTTTACCTTATCAACGATGGCGTCCAACGGGTCGTCTGGTGTGGCCCCGATAACTATAAGTTGGGCCCCGTCACGTGCTACTCTCTCAGCAATCGAAGCGGCCTCCGAGGGGGGAGTTGAGGGCGGGATTTCGGTAGCTATTATGAGCGGAGGAGCCCTACGGGGTACCTTCACATCGCCAATTGTGAAGGCGGCCTCCACGCTAGCGGGTTTAGGGATAGACATGTACTCGTAAGGCTTCTCAGGGTCGCCCTTGTAGGCCCCTCTCGCTATTTCCTCTAAGAGGATCGGTACGAGCCCCGGATCCTTAGGGCCCCTTATCGCTTTGACCCCGAGCATATTCGAGATCTCTGAGACCTTCCCGGGTGAAAGGCCTGGGACGACTATGAGATCCACTCTCCTGAGCTCCTCTCCATAGTATTTGGTTAGGAGTCTTGCTATTGTTCTAGTGCTTGTATACCCGATGGCAGCGACGGGCAGGGATAGGATGACCCAGTCTACGTCAAGCTCATACTGCCCTAGGATCTTCGAGAGGATGCTTCTCGCGGTCTCACTTGTCACCAGACCTACCCTTATCCTCCCCTTACTACTCACTTCCTCTTACCTCTTTACTCCCTTGTACAGCGTCTTATACGTCTCAATTACCCTGACGGCGCTACTCGTGCCTACCCTATCAGCGCCTGCTGCTATCGCTAGTATTGCGTCTAAGCCAGTCCTTATCCCTCCTGCGGCCTTAACCTTAAGCCTGTAGGGGGCTGCGGCCTCTGCGAGCCTCATTACTGTAGCAGGATCTCCGCCCTTACTGTAGACTCCCGTACTAGTCTTAACATAGTCTGCCCCCGCCTCCGCTGAGGCTCGAACCATGATGGAGAGGGCGTCATCTCCGACAAGCGGGGCCTCAACTATCACCTTAACAACCTTAACACCGCCAGACCGGGCCGTCTCTACAAACTCCGAGAGCTCACTCCTAACATAATCATAGTCCCCCTCAACAGCCGCCCATAATGGGGCGACAAGGTCAACCTCCTCCACGAAGCTTGAGACAAGGCTCAGCTCAACCATCTTGGCCTCTCCAGGCTGGAAACCGGAGGGGAACCCTACCACTGTGCAAAGCCTAACACCCAGGTCTCCAGCATACGGATGAGCCCTCCGCACATGTGAGGGGGGAATCATGGCACAGTAGAAGCCATACTCGTGCGTTTCCTCTATAAGCTTAATTGCGTCTTCAAGCCTCATAGCCGGCCTGAGAACCGTGTTATCAATGAGCCCGGCCAGCCTCTCAGGGGGGAGAAGGCTGACTAGCTCCCCAAGCATTCTCCTAAGCCTCTCGTGCTCTCCCTGCATACGGTGTCCACCCCACACTATAGCAGCGGCTACTCTAAGAGCCCTTTAAAGTTGCGCGTGAGGGCTTAGTCTGTCCTCTCAAAATAGCGGTCACAGTAGATGGATCCTAGATAGGGGGTTCTCTGAGAGAATCCTTGGGTGATAGGTTCCCTGGGAAAACAAGCTCAATGTCATGCTGCTCCCGCTTTTAGGGGTGTTAGGAGGGTTACTCCTTCGAGAGGCAGATCTCGATGCTGCTTACCCTCCTGACCCTGGTCTGGTTGGTCTGTGGGTCGGTGGTTGTTATTTCCTGGCTGCCGATCTCACAGCTCTCGATCTTTATGTTGCTGCCCTTGGCGAACCTGTTCCTGACGATCTCGACAGCGTCGACAGCCTTGTTGATGTTGCGGCCCCTAGCCTTGACGACGACCTTCTGGGCGCCCTGGTCGACTAGGTTCATGAGTATTGCGAGCACGTAGCTCTGGATAGGCTTCCTCCCGATCCTGACCTCAGGTGCTCCCTCGCATGCCATCCTCGATCACCTCTTCACGGCCTTTACGGTTTGTGGTTCTTTGGCCACATAATGGGCGTAACGAGCACCGATATAAAAGTCTATCGGGGCACGTAGGAGACCCCTAGGGGCTCTAAAGTGGAGCCAATGGTAACACTCACACAGCCGCACATAGTACTCGCCACAAAGAACTACGCCCTCCACAGCATACGCCCTCCCCTCATAGTTATAGAACATATGGAAGAGAGGGTCACCCGCTGGCTCATAATAGAGTATGTCGAGGCGTTTAGGAGAGCACTGGAGAACGGGCTCCACACGGTCGTAACGGGCGCAACAACCCAACTCTCCTCAATACTGACTTCCCTAGGAGTTCCAAATACACAACTACACTCATGGGAGCTGGGATGTCCCCAGCCCTCGATAGTCCTAGACATGAGAGCCAGGAAAACTTTAGAGCACTATGAGGCGGGGAGCTCGCATTGCATAATTGTTGGGGGCATAATGGGTGACCACCCACCCCGGGGCAGGGGTTACCTACTCCTCTACAGCCACCCCGGCTATGCTGCGAGGTCTCTAGGAGATAAGCAGATGAGTGTCCACACAGCAGTACATGTGGCATCCCTAATAGCCTCTGGAATAAGGCTCGAGGACGTCCAACTCGAATACCCGGCACGCCTACTCCTTAACACAATCCTGGGGGACATAGAGGTGGAGCTACCATACGCCTATGTGAAAGGTGATCGTGGAGAACCGCTAGTCCCGGAAAAGTTGAAAGAGCTGTTGAGAAGGGGGATCATGTGGGATGAGATATAGGGGAAAAACGTGTTTCACCATTTAGACTTCCTTCTCGAACTCCTTGAATATTACGTATAGGAACCAGACGGCAGAGAGTGATAGGAAGACCATGAAGCCTACTGTTAGCAGCTGGACTCCTGTCAGGGTTGCGAGCTTGTTAACATTAGCTAGGTTCAGCACGTTGAGTAGGTATGGTGCGGCCTGTGGCGGTATCTCTACTGGAGGGCTCTGGACGTCTGCGACGAAGTATGGGTACTGGCTGAACGCGTTGAGCAGCTCTCCCAGGGCTATTGTTGCTATACCTAATAGGCCGGCATATAGGAGCTTGTTTGCTCCTCCCCTGTTGACGAAGCCGGCCTTCTTGATGGCCTGGTAGACCTGGAACACTAATACCAGCTGTGCTATGTAGAATATCATCTTAAGCACGAAGAGCCATGAGACGTTGAACTCAGCGCTCCCACCGCCTACACTCCAGCCTAGCGGTGCGAAGATGTTGTTGAACTTGTACTCAACCCCCCTTAGGGATAGCGTGTACCATAGGCCGAGGAAGAACATTATGATGAGGCCTATAAGGCCTATTGTGACGGTCTTTTGTGTGTACAGCTTTAGAGCGTTCTTGTACTCCTCATCCTCGGCCTTGAAGTACTTTACCGCTGCATAGCCTCCGGTGGCGAGGGCTCCAACGGTTATGGCGGCTACTAGGCTCTTCAGGTAGAGCGGGTATAGGGTCGGGTTTGTTAGTGCCTCGGTCAGGTCTAGACGAGGTACGATTCCCTCAGATGTGACGTCGAAGTAGAGCCCTACAGGAGTGTTTAGGAACGCGAACACGCTCCTAAAGCCGAGGGGTATTAGTAGTGCTGATATCGCTAGTAGGATCCCTATGAAGTTGTGCGTTGACTCCTTGAACCTATCCCACCCGTAGTAGTAGCTGGATATGGAGAAGAAGTGTAGGACTATCATCAGTATTGCTATGGCGAACGGGGCAAGCGCTATGTTACCTGCCAGCCCTAGGAAGAAGGGGTAGAAGCTTAGCAGGAACACTGTGAAGGCTGTTGCGAACACACCTGCCAGTGCGTAAGTAGCGGCGTAGAACTTCATCAGGTTCTTAGAGACCCTGAGGAGGCCGTTGTCGCCCATCTTCTTGGCCCTATACTTCAGGTATGGCACCATCAGCCCTAGGTATATGCCCAGGTTGACTAGTATGATGTGGAAGGAGAACACGTACGCCAGCCAGAAGACGGCTATCGTCACGCCCTCCATGGTTACTCACCCTCCACGCTCACAGGCCTGCCGGGGATCCACAGCACCTTCCATACTAAGTAGGCTAGGGCTAGGAGTATCACAATGAAGAACAGGGCGACAGCGGCTACAGCACTTGTAGGTGCCGGGTTGAAAGTGTGGGCAACGTCGGGCGTCATTACACCGTATATAGTCCAGGGCTTCCTACCGATCTCTCTCACCGCCCAGCCCATCCATGACACCATCTGTATTACTACAGCAGCCGGGAGTGCTAGCGATAGGATCCACTTTGGCGGTATAGCCTTCTTGATCACCACATAGTAGCTACCTAGAAGGGCGTATAGGCCCACTAGGATTGCTAGGCCGATCTTAGTGTAGTACACGTAGTGTATGAGTAGTGGCGGCTTACAGCTCCCTACCCTGCTCATCTCCTCGGTCTTTAAGCTCTGGGTGACGCCTAGCACACAGTAGTCGTCTGGGATCTTGTCATAGTTCGGCAGGTGGGCACTTGTCGAGCCGTAGGCGAGCATCTTCATGAAGCCCTCCAGGTGGAAGGCCCTAGAGATGCTGAAGGTTGTGTTCGAGGTTGCCTCCATCGCTGCGAACTTCTCGGGGTTATAGTATGCTATAGCCCTACCCATCTCGTGGCCGAAGACGAACCCCTGTACAGCTATGGCGATGAGGGCGAATAGTAGCGTGTACTTTAGCCCAGTGTCTATGTAGTCCTCGTCCTCTGGTTTGTAGCCCTTCAGCTTCCTTAGTGCGAAGCCTGCGAATGCGGTAAAGCTTGACACTGTTATGGCGCTTCCAAGCACGTGCAGTATGCTTGCCCTATAGACAGGGCTCTTGAAGGTGACGCTCTCGACACCTACGTAGTTGATCGTGGTCACAAGTATCTTGTCTACAATAGCTTTCACGGGGGTGTTTAGGAGCTGGGCGTTGTTCCGGTACTCTGGCTTGAGGACTAGGTAGAGGATACTGTCCTTAACCGTGTAACCATGCCACGACTCATAGGCTAGCCTGTTAACGATCTTAACAGGCATAAGGACTAGTGTGAAGTTAGCATTGGCCGGCTGGTTTTTAACTATTTCCATTCCAAGCTGTTGCAGTAGTGTGACGTTTAGGAGTGAGACGTAGTCGTTAGGTACTGCCAGTAGGAGCTTGGGATATCCCTGCTGGTAGAGCCACTCACCGGTCGTTGGGTCATAGGCTGGGTGAATCCCTGTTGGTGCTACCATGTAGCTGTTGACTGAGACGATCATTGCGCCGCTGAACCATGGGCCTATCAGGGCGAGTAGCATGACTATTACATGCACCTTCTTGGGGAGCCTCTCCCAGCCGTACCAGAGCAGGTATATGAATACTACCTCCATGAGGAATGCGAAGACCTCCGCGTAGAGGGGGAAGTAGATGTACCTTCCGGCCGCCTCAGTGAGGTTTGGCCATAACAGCACAAGCCCGAACTCGCTGGCGGTACCCGTGGCGGCACCAACTGCGAAGACGATGACGAAGCCTTTCACGAAAGTCTTAGCAAGCCTCATCCACTTCTCATTACCCGTCTTTAGGTAGATAAGCTCGGCAATGAAGGCGAGAAGTGGCAGCCCGAGGACGTACTGTAGGATAGACCAGTGCACTCCTATGCCTATGAATGATAGCAGCCTGTCGGCGCTCGCTGGGTAGATACTCCAGGAGGGCATGTCTAGCACCCCCATCCATGTTATCATTGCATGGCCTATGCTCTGGATGTGGATTGGTATGGAGCATCCTTTTTAAATGATAACGTTATCCTCGTGTTACTGGACTATATCAGCAAGGTCGTTCTATATCTACCAGAGCGCTGTAAGAACTAGTAGCGTTGTAGCAATCAATACGAGAACCACGTCCGACCTACCAGGAGGCCGGGGAGGCGGGAGCCTGGGAGAGCCGCCCTTAGACCTCACGACAAGGGTCTCAGCAGCTAACTGTGAGACCCTGAAAGCGTGCACAACAAGTGGGACAGGCATCTTGAAGGTGAGCTTGAAACGCCCCCTCACTCCCCGCCCGATGAGGGCTGCTCTGACCTCTCTTATAGTGCTTGCCATGTAGTACGTGTACCTGTAAACCATAGGAACAATGATGGCGATCGAACCGGGTACCCTCACGGCATTCAGGAGTTGCAAGAGAGTGAGGGGGTTGACGAGCTGCAATAGACCTCCTATGGAGAGTATGAGGGCGGTCAATGACAGAGAGGCATTTAACGCGTCAGGCAACCCTTTCGAGTGCCAGACAACTAAGAAGAGAGGTACCGACGCCCACACAGCGAATAAGGCGTTGGCCTTAGACCTTGCGGCCCATGATACCACTACTCCAAATATGAGTACCGGTAGGTAGACCGATTTTGAGAGGAGGGCGACAACCCATAGGCTTAAGAGGAGTGCAGTCAATGGGTGGATCTCTCTAGGTCTTGAAAAGGCACTTGAAGGCATGTTCCCTATCCACCCCCAACTCTTTACTAACCTTTAGGACTAGCGGGTTATACCCGAGCTCCGGTAGCTCCTCGGGGCTCCCCTTCCCGGCAACTTTTCCGTCCTCTAGGACTACTACTATGTCCCCTACCGTTGCTGCCACTTCGATCTCGTGTGTTGACATTATAACTGGAATCTCTAGGCTTTTAATTAGATTAAACTGGTCTATTATCTCACGGGGATCCAACCCGCTTGTCGGTTCATCTAAGACTACTATGTCCGGCTCCCAGGATACTGCTGCTAGGAGAGCGACAAGACGGGCCTGACCTAGAGACAACGTTAAGGCAGGTCTCTCAGCTAGGTGTTTGAGCCCGAACTTCTCAAGCAGTTCGAGGGCCCTCTCCGTAGAGCCCGCTGCATCCTCGATCTCCTCTAATACTGTGCCCTTGTAGAAGGTGAAGTATGGGTTCTCCCAGACTGCGCCGACCCTTTCAGGGGCCTCAATATAGCCCCTGCTGGGTTTCTCGGCACCTGCTATGAGCCTGAGTAGTGTTGTCTTTCCTGCCCCATTCGAACCAAGGATAACGGTAACTCCCCTGCCTATCTCGAGGTTTACCCCCCTGATTATCTCCTTATACCAGACATCCTGGAGCTTCACTATAGGTCTCGACACCAGCAACCACCCTATGGTAGAGGGGGAGGAGGTCGATACAGTCGTTGACGGTTCCCGTACACTTTAATTGTCCTCCTTCTAGGATGCTGAGGGTAGAGGGATTAAGGAGGAGGGTCTTCGCCCTATGCTCTGCTACTATGAGGGCTCTACCCCCGCGGGATCTGAGAGATTCTAGGGTCTTGTCTACCATCTCCTTGTCAAGGTGTGCAAGGGGCTCGTCTAACATTAAGATGTCGGGGTTTAAGGACAAGGCTGAGGCTATTGCCAGCCTCTGCCTCTCCCCCGAGGAGAGCTTGTGGACTGGCCTGTCTAGGAGGTAGGTGAGCCCGAACTCTTTGGCCACTCTTAGAGTCTCCGATCTCAGCTCATGCTCTCCGGACACGTGCGTTGAGAGGGAGTACATGAGCTCTTGTCTCGGTGTTGGCATTAGGATGAAGGCGTCAAACAGCTGTGGGACAAGAACTGCCCTTCCATTTACGCTTACTATGCCCCTGACCTCACCATTGTAGACGTGGCCTATGAGGCCAGCTATTACTCTGAGCAGGGTCGTCTTCCCACTACCGCTCCCGCCTAAGACTACGTGGATCCCCTCCTCTAGCTCGAGGGTCACATCTTTTAGAACCCAGTCTCGACCATTGTATCTGGCGTAGACCGATTTGAGGCTGACTACCCCATGCGCCATACTATGTCTGCCTCCCTCATGAGCTTGTTGACAAGCTCCTTCTCCCTTTCACTCAGCCCGCAATTATCGGTGAGCCTCCCCCCTAAGTAGCTGTTGCCTATGAAGGAGCTACTCTTACGTATGGCTTCTAAGAGGAGCTCGTAGCTGCCTGCGTGGAGGTGTATAGATAGGTCGTTTACCACTAGCACAGGTGTAGGGTTATCTATGAACTCTTCCAGTGTGGCAGTGGTCAGTCTCATGTTATGGCGGGCCAAGCGCCACATGGAATTACAGTCACCGCCTGACTCAAGCCGAGGCGCTCTAAGGCCGGACGGCCTTAGATACCTTACACCTTCCGGCACGGTAGCAACCGGTTTCCCAACCCCCGCTATGTCCGGGGCAAAGTCGATGACAGTAATCGCGCCTGGACGGGCTGCTTTTGCTAGAGCTCTTACGATTCTAGACGTTAGACTAGTCTTCCCTGTCCCAATTTCTCCGACGATTAGGATTCTAAATGATTCCCCCCTTCCTAAGAGCTCTGACTGCCGCATATCCTATCACCGTGCCTGTGATACTGCTTGCAAACCAGACTAGCCAGATGGGTATGAGTCCGGCGGCGAGCATTTCCTCCTTAACACCTACAAGTGGTGCCACTAGGTAAACGGCCAGGAAGAACCCGATCGCTGCAGTCCCCAGGGGCTCAGCCCATGCGGCATGCTCTACAGGCTTACCGGCTTTCCGGAGTAGGTAGGCCGCTATACCTACCAGGAGAGCCCCTGGTATTCCGCCGGGTATTGAGAAGACAGTCCCCACCCCTAGCTGCATGCGTATAACTCCGATTAGGAAGGCTGCAATGCTGGCCCAAATAGGGCCTACCGTGACCCCGAGTATGACATTGACCATGTGCTGCCATGGGTAAGCCTTAGTGGGGCCTATGGGGATATGGTAGGGGCTTAAGGCTATGGCTAGGCCGGAGAGTACTGCAACCGCTGCGATCTTCGCCTCTAAGCCCCGCATGCCCTGACCTCCTAGTGGTTGCTTGGAATTGTGCCCTGGGGCTCATGGGTTCACGTATATACGGTGCGGAACCCGGATACCTAGTAATACGCTACTGCCGTGCATAGGTTTCAGCGGGGAAGAGCTTACCCTATTATATAGGCTAATGTACATGATAGTATTAAGCGAGGATTGAGAAGGAAAGGGGGTGGTTTGTATGGCAAAGAAGAAGGAGAAGATGAGGTTCTTCGACCTGAAGGCGAAGCAGTACTTCGAGACAGACGAGTACGAGATAATAATCAAGGAGACTAAGAGGGGCAAGATTAAGATGGCTAGAGCCGTTAGCCCTCTAACCGGGAAGGTATTCTATAAAATCCTTGGTAAGGCCGAGTAGAGGGCAATAAGATAAGGATACGGGGTAACAGTAAGAAACGGGGGCGATGGGTTAGACCTTTGGGCCGGATCCCCGAGCGTTTGGGGGATGAAGAGCCCACCCTTGTCCGAGCCCCCTCTACACAGGCTTACCACTATTTCCTAGTTCATAAAATAATTATGAGTATTTTCTTCCTCTGAGATGGCCTTCAACGGGCTCCTCCACTCATAGCCGGGCAAGTGCGGATTTATGGCCGCACTATTAGCTCGTGATAGAAGGGTGCATAAGGGCAGTTGAAGGTGCTATTAGTTAACGATGATGGGATAAACAGTCTAGGTCTCAGGCTTGCACTGGACGAGCTAGTCCGGGCTGGCCATACAGTTTACGTGGCCGTCCCGCCTCATGACATGAGCGGTTCTGGTAAGTGCTTCTCGTTCAATATAGGCTTCGAGCGAGTCGGGCTCGAGGGGGCTGAGGCTGCGTGGATTGTGACAGCACCGCCTGCCATGATAGTCTATGTCGCCCTTAGAGCCCTCCTCCCTGAGAGGCCGGATGTGGTGTTCTCGGGCGTGAATATCGGGCCAAATATGGGTTTAGAGGACTTCTTCACGAGCGGTACTGTGGGCGCGGCGATCGAGGCGTCTTTACAGGGTGTGCCTTCGCTGGCAGTGAGCTTTGCTAGCAGGAAACTAGATGGGCGCAAGTGGATCGGTCTGACTGCGGGGATAGGGGCCCGGCTCGTCGGCGTAGCCTCCAAGTTAGGTGCTGGGAACACTATGATCGTCAACGTCCCCCCGGCCCCTGGGGGTGTAGCGATAACTAGTTTAGCGTATAGCTGGTATGACGTCGACCTGAGGTATGAGGACGGGGTTTTGAGACCCGTAGTGTCAGAGGACAGGATATACGTGTCCGACCCGCCGCCTGGCACCGATATATGGGCTGTGAGGAGGGGTTTGGTCTCGATAACACCTATATCCCTCCGTAGAATAGCTGAGACCGCTGCGGAGCAGGATTCCCATGTTATGGAGGAGGCGGTCAGGATTGTCAGAGAACTCCTCCGAGGAGGAGATCCTAGCCTGGGCGGTGCAGCTGATACTTGATGGGAGGACGGAGGAAGCGTTAGAGTTGCTCTCCAGACAGTATAACGTGAAGCCGCCTAAACTCAGAATAGGCCTCCCAAAGGGGTGTAAGAAAGCACTGGGCTGTTACGTTGCCAGGACTAGAACTATACATTTGAGGAGCAGTACAGAGTACATGAACCCCTTCGTCGTCCTACACGAATTCTACCATCATATAAGGTTTAGGATAGGGAGGCATAGGGGTACTGAGAAGGGTGCGGACAGGTTCGCCCTCAGGGCGATAGAGGCGTGGAAGCGACTATTTGGGGGCGGGGAGCGTGAAGGCCCCTGTTGAACGGGCTAGGGCGGCCGCTGCTGGCTTAGGTGTAGCATTAATAGTGGTGGGTGTAGTGTTGCCCCCCATTCACGTGAATCGGGGGTATAGCACGCTATGGGCTATTATCTCGTCCACAGCAAGCCTACCGGCGGTAGCCATATACACGGCTATCATGGCCGTTCTCTACGTTACGGGCCGTTGCAGGTCTGAGACTCTTAGGAACCTAACGGTTAGCATTGTGCTCGCTGGGCTGGTGGGCGGTATATTGAAGGGGTTGGTGGGGCGTGAGAGGCCTCCCGGGTACTCGGGTAATGTTGTGGCGAAACTTGTAACTATTGACGTGTTCAGCTTCCCGAGCGGTCACGCTATTGCTGTGGGTGTGTTCTTGTACTATTCGATAGGTGGTAGCTTGTTCCCGTTAGCGCTTGTCTGGTCTGCCCTAGTCTCGTTATCTCGACTACTCCTAGGGGCACATTATGTAGGCGATGTTCTAGCGGGTTTGGGGATTGGCCTCGTTACCTCCTACCTTGTGGAGGTGTTCTTTGGGCGATGGAGGCACTCCTAGATGTTGCTTGGCGCCTCCTCTCGGGGCTAGGGGCTTGGCCTGCTTATAGGATCGTCCACTCATTCCCCTCAGCCCTCCAAGGCCTCGCATATAGGTTAACCCGGGGTAGGTGTCCAGAACCGTTAGGGCTTAGGGTCAAGGGTCTTCGGGCTGCTCGACTTGCTAATCCCGTGGGCCTTGCAGCCGGACTGAACAAGGATGGAAACCTGACCTGGCTGGGGGACGCCCTCTGCCTCGGGTTCACCGTTGTGGGGAGCGTCCTCCCATACAAGTATGGTGGGGCGGGGCGTAAGGTTCTCCTCCGCATAACACCTGAGGCAGCAATTAACCGGCTTGGACTGCCGAGCAGGGGTGTTGATCGGGTCAAGGAGGCTGTCTCAAAGTATGAGACCAGGTACACCACAGTAGCCTGGAACGCTGCGGGGTTGAGGATCCAGGACTATAGAGAGGTAGTAGCTAAGATAGGCGGTCTAGGGGCGTGGGCTGAGGTAAACATTAGCTGTCCTAACACTGAAGAGCACGGCACTTTCGAGAAGCCGGATGTAGCGGTGAGGGTTGCGAGCACGGTTAGAGAAGTCTCCCGCATACCCCTCCTCCTCAAGATCCCGAACACGGATGACAGGGATCTCCTCCATGCATATGCGGACGTAGTTAGGGAGTCAGGGATGGCAGGTATTGTGGCGGGTAATACGAGCAAGTTCTATGTGAGGGGGGTTCAGGCGGGGCTGAGCGGGGCGCCTATCTACTATAGGGTGAGGCGTGCGGTGAGGGTTCTCCGAGAGCTCCTGCCGGGAGAGTATGTCGTTGTAGGAGTTGGGGGAGTGACTAGGCCTGAGAGGGCGGTCGAGTTGCTGGAGGAGGGGGCGGATCTCGTGGAGATCCTTACAGCTCTCCTAAGGCTAGGGCCTGGCAGGGTTAGGGAGATAGTGTGGGCAGCCTGGAGGGCGGTTGGGAGGCGTTAGCCTTTGAGGGCTTGGACGAACTCTCGTGCGGCCTTCTCATACTCTCTCCTTAGATCTTCTAGCTTCTCCTCGTATTCCCTCTTCAACCTGGACTCCTTCTCGGCCTTGATCCTCTCAGCCTCACCGTATAGCCTGTCCTCCAGCTTCTTCTTGTACTCCTCTGGGAGCATATCGTCCTCACCGGGGCCTTGTCTGGTGGTGTATCGGGTTTATAGAGGTAGCGGGGCAACCATGTAGCCGGGTGCCGTTAGGGGTGGAGGCCTCTAGGGTAAAGCTGGTGTTGGAAGTAGAGGATGGTAAGGTCAGGGTTGTGAGATGCCTTGAGCAGAGGGTCTGTCGGGCGTTGGAGGAGCGGGGTTACTTGAGGGATGACGTGCTTAGCCCCCTAGAGGCTGCCTTCATGCTGGCACGCTGTACCGCTGAGTTGGAGGGTGAGGGGTGCGGCTGGGTTACGGCGTTAGAGGTTGCGAGCCTATATGGCTCTGCTGAGGCGTTCTTCGTATACTATGACCTGAGGAGGCGTGGCAGGCTCGTCTTCCCCGGCATAAGGAGGGGGACACTGCTCGTAAACTATGGCCGGAGCAGGAGGGTTGAGGTCAAGATCCTGGTTGAAGGGGGGCTAGTGAGCATCGGGGAGCTCCTGGAGTGGAGTAGGACTGCGGCCGGTGATGATAAGGAGCCTGTTATAGCTGTTGTAAGCGGCCACGGGGATGTGACCTACTATAGTGCTAGGGCTGTCAGGGGGTTCACGTGATTATCTTTAGGGCGAGCCATACGAGCAGAAGGGTTATGAGGCCTGTGAGGGGCGTCGGCCTGTAGCCTCTCCGGAACGTTGTTGCGGGTACAGTGGCGAGTGGGGCTAGGGCGAGTATCGCGGGGGCACCCACACCCGCTTGTGGGAGGGTTAAGGGGAGCGGGGTTGTGGGTTGGAGGAGGGCTGACAGCTTGACGATCGCGACGGCTAGGACGACGGGTGCTATCATGCTTATCCCCTCTAGGACTACGCTCTCAGTCCAGGCCCTCTTCCTGTAGGTGAGTACCTCATCTAAGACTCTCACGAGCCTCTCAAGCGCTTGCCCTACACCGATGCTCCCCGCTATCCTGCTCGCCTCGAGTACCGCCCTTATGGGGCCTCCGAGGGGTTTGGCCTTCTCGAGGTCGTCCATATAGTCTAGCCCGTACCTCGCCTCCTCGGCTGCGACCCTTAGGCTCTTGAGAGCCCGTGCCTCTATACGGGCGAGCCTTAGGGAGGCGGCTTCTAGGGCTATTGTGGAGGCTGCGAGTAGTGCCAGTGAGGCTAGAACTCTACCTTTCGCGGCTAGGAGTGATGCGGCTCCGATTGAGGCCAGGTAGGCGGCTGGTATTGTCTTGCTCCTCACGCCGTCCCCTATACTTGGCCTCGCTAGGAGTAGTAGGATGCCTGTGGAGGATAGGAGTAGGGCTATGAGTGCTACGAGTGGGCCTGTTGAGCCTGTTAGTGGGGCGAGCGCCACTATAGATACTAGCCCCGCCGTGGCGATCTCGACTGCTGCCCTGCTTAGCTCCACATACCCTCTCCAAGCTTCCCTCGCCATTTCGATTGCCCTCTCGAGGATCTTCACTGTCGTCATACTGCTTGTGGCCCCGATGGTCTGGAGGCTCGTGTACTCGAGTAGGATCCCCCGTAGCCTACTGCTTGGGGTCGTCTCTGCCAGCCGTTTCAAAGCGTTTAGTGGGTCGTGGCCCATGTCTAGTAGTAGTTTTAGGCGTGCGGCCTCGTGGGTGAACCACTTGAAGGGGCCTCGTGGTAGTGCTGCTATCACGTCAGCTAGATACTTCGGGCTTGAGGAGTAGGGTACTAGGTATACTAGGAGTGCGGGGAGCTCCTTCTCTACGCCTTGTGCTAGGACGCTCCTCCACAGGTGGGGCAGGGACTGGGCAACTGCTAGGGAGGATACTGCCAGGAGTAGTAGTATGGCTCCTAGGAGGGGGTCGAAGGGGCTGGCGAGGGCTGCCGCTATGCTCGAACTGAGTGTGAGACTATTGAGGTATATGCTCGCTTTCCTGAGCGCTGGAGCGGCTAGTGGCCCGACTATTTCTGGGTCTGCTAGCCTGGCGCTGTCGTAGCCGAGTTGGTCGTATAGTTTTGTGAAGGCTCTACCGAGGATCTCAGGGATCCGGTTGTAGGGCCGCACCCTGCTACCACCCCCTGCTCGAATAGTAGTTTAGTAGCTCGTTGTGGAAGGCCGAGGGCTCCATCCCCTTAGTCCTCTCCAGGAACTTTGCCCTATCGTCGAGCTCTGCTTCGAGATCCTCGTGGGGGACTCCGAGCTTCTCCCACGCCCATGCCAGTTTCTTGCTCGCCTCTAGTACTTCCCATGGCCTCTGGGGTGCGTGGGTGTCGGTGTTCGCCCTCCACTCGAAGATCTCGACTAGCTCGTCCCCGTTGACCTCTGTTATGCTGTACATCCTCCTCTTCACCTTGCCCCCGACGACTGGTATGCGGCGGACTAGGACGAAGGCGGTTATGACTTGGAGGAAGAGTGGTGGGAGGTTTATGGGGTCTAGCCTCATCCTAAGTATCGCACCCTCGGGGCTGTCTGCGTGGAAGGTCGTGAGGCTCCCGTGGCCGCTCGCTGCTGCTTGGGCTAGCAGTCTCGTCTCCCTCCCCCTCACTTCTCCCACGATAATGTATTCTGCCCTCCTCCTGAGGCTGAAGCGGAGGAGGTCTTCCAGGCTGATCTCAGGGGCCTCTCCCCCGGGGGTCTTACTCCTCACTATAAGGCTGTCCCAGTGGTCGTGTGGCAGTCTAAGCTCGGGTGTGTCCTCTATTGTGACTATCCTATAGTATGGTGGGATTAGGCCTGCTAGGGCTTGGAGGAGTGTTGTCTTCCCGCTGCCCATGTTACCTATTATGACTATGAAGGCTTGGGCTTCGATCAGTATCCATAGGTATGCGGCTGCTAGTGGCGATATTACCTTCGCTGCTATGAGGTCTGCGATGGTTATTGGCCTTGAGGGGTATTTCCTTATCACTGCGGTGCTCCCGAACCTCGAGATCTCCCTGCGGAAGGTCACCGCTACCCTGTGCCCCTCTCCTGTGAGGCCCTCAGCGTATGGGCTGGCTATGCTGACGATACGTCCAGCCTTCCTAGCGAGTTGGAGGCTGAGGCTGTCCGCCTCCTCCTCGTCGAGGACTATGTCGGTGTTCATCCACCTCCCCGGGTAGTACTTGTGTATGACTGCTACGGGCCTGTGGGGGCCGTCTACTGCGATCTCCTCTATGTGTGGGTCTATTATGAGGGGGTAGATGCTCCCGTATCCGCTCCTCGCCTTGTCGAGGTGGTACTTTTCTATCATGTTCCTAGGGATGTCGTGGCCTGTTACGAGCTCCTTCAACCTCTCCACCCCAGGGTGGGGTGGCTCCCTAATGTGGAGGCGTGGGACTCCGTAGTCGTCCTTGTATACCAGGTATTTGACTGGGCCTACGTTGTATCGCCCCGTAACCCTCCACTCCTCCGGCTCGGTGGCGAGGCTTACAGAGGTGTGGAGCTCTACAGGGGAGCCCCTAGCTTCCCTCCTTTTGAGTAGGTTGTTGTCCTGCTTCAGGGCTTTCTGGAGGAATGACTTGATCTTTATGGGCATAACCTGTCCCCCAGGGGGAGATCGCGGGTTATGTAGGGTGGGGAAAGAAGGGGGGCTAGCCGAGGCGTGCGGGCTCGCTGGTGTGGCTTACACCGTCAACCTCGTAGTTGACTGAGACCGCTGATGGGTGGCCGTTTGCTGTGAATATGAGTGTGGTCTTCCCACCAGCCTCTATCACTGTTGGTAGGCTTGTGGAGTTTGTCGGTGTTAACTGGATCTGTCCTCCGTCTGGGCCGATGGCTGTCGCTCCCGTCACCTTAATGGGCTTGTCATAGTTGTTGAGCACTGTTATTGATACTAGGGTCTTGTTAGCGGATAACGGTATTAGTGAGCCAGTCACTGTCACACCCTCAGACATTGCCTGCGCCTTGCCTACACTGTTCTGGAAGTACTGGTAGACTAGCATGCCACCGACTATCGTGGCGCTTATCAGCACTACAGCCGCTACTAGGGGGCTGAGTCCCTTTCTCGCTCTCGCCCTACGCATACCCCTCACCTCCTCCGCTCTCACTTACCACACTAAGCGATTGAGTTGTGGATATCTTTTCCAACATATTGATGCTTAAATAAGGAGCACTGGGGGCATGCCGGAAGTGGTAGTGGAGGTGGCTGAAGTGACGGAACCGCCCGAGGTTGGGAACCCTAGGGTCTCAAAGGACATGACCGTCGGCGAGCTAGTGGAGGTATATGGCGAGATACACGGTTTCATGGCGGGCCACCTCTACAGGGCGATAAGGATCCTGAGGGAGGGCCTAGCTGAGAGCAGGCTCAGGATCCTAACGTTCACGGGCAACCTCGTCTCAACAGGTTTGAGGTCGATCTTCGCCCAGATGATAAGGGCAGGCCTCTTCAACGTCGTCTTCACTACCACAGGAACCCTAGACCATGACATAGCGAGGGCCATGGGCGGGAAGTACCTTAAAGGGTTCTTCGAAGCAGACGACAGAGAGCTCTACTCTAAAGGATACCACAGGCTTGGTAACGTGTACATCCCCCTAGAAAGCTACGGCCCCAAGGTGGAAAAGTTCGTGAGACAACTCCTGCCCAGAGCCCTCCAGTTAAAGGAGAGGTGGGGGATAAGCGAGCTACTAGACCTTGCAGGCTCAATAATAGAGGACGAGAACAGCATACTAAGGGCCGCACATGTAGCCGGCGCGAAGATATTCGTGCCCGGCTGGCCCGACGGCGCGTTCGGCACAAGCCTCTTCATGGAATCTCAAAGACTCGGCCGCGGTGTGGTTGTGGACTACTTCATAGATATGAAGGAGCTCTCAGACCTCTTCTTCCCCCAGGAAGGTAAGGCCCTAGCCCTCATAATAGGTGGCGGGATAAGCAAGCACCACGCCATATGGTGGAGCCAGTTCAGGGGAGGCCTAGACTACACGGTATACCTAACCACAGCGGTAGAATATGACGGGAGCCTCAGCGGTGCACACCCCAGGGAGGCCATAACATGGGGTAAACTGAAGCCGGAGGCGGAGCACGTAGTCGTGTATGGGGACGCAACTATAACCCTCCCAATAATAGCTGCGTCAATACTCCACCACTAAACCCTCCAACACCCTAAACGCCAAGGAGGGGCGCGAGGAGTGGGGAGGGCGGAAGCAATTCTAGGTGTCATCGTGGTGCTGATCGGGCTTGCCGCAGTGTACAGGTACATAAGCCTACTCGAAGAGCACCCCGAGGCCCGGGCAGGCTTCGAGGTGCTCCTAGCCGTTAGCATTATAGTACTAGGAGTATTCCTAGCCGTTCTCCTATATCTTAGGAGAGGAGGGGTAAGAGGAGTGAGGCAGCAGACAAGCCCAGAACGACCCAGCCTATCCACGGGCTCCAACCGAGTGGGAGAGCACTCCTACGCCCCCTCCTAGCGCCCCTCGTGTATAGTGAGACATGTAGCAGCTCGGCCCTCCTAACCCCTGTAAACGTGGCGGCGACGAGGACGTCCTTTACACCCTTCCCAATAAGCTTCTGCGCCCCATAGGAGAGGAGGAGATCCTCAACAGCCAGGGGGGCAGTCCTATAGAATAGGAGGACAGTGTCATGTATGAAGGGGTGAACCCTAGAGGATACAGCCTGCGCCCCCACAGGCCCCAGCTCGCTAACCACGAGGAGCGCCGTGCTCGAGATCCCGTAGCCCCTAGCCAACACGGTCAACAGGAACGTGAGCCAGTCCGTGCTTAATGGCCTGTAAGGGCTCAGAACAGCGCTAACACCCCCAATAAACAATGACGCGTACAGCCCAGCTTTGGCAGCCCCTATGGCCCTCCCCCTCTCAGAGAGTAGGTGGAAGAGTAGAGCCACGCCAAAAGGTGACAGAAGGAGCGGGGGAGGGTATAGCATTAGGCCAATCCACACGATAAGGGTGGCGGCACCAATGAGGAGGGGATGCCCCCTACCTAGAAAGCCCCTCCTACCCTCATAGTTGAGTGCAGCTTCAGCAACCCTTAACAGGCGCCATAACACGCTTCAATCACCCCCTCCCTGATCAAGTACACAGTGCTCGCAGCAGCCTTCAGGAGCGGGTCATGGCCCGTTGCGAGCACCGCCCTCCCCTTCGAGGCCGCTGTGGATAGTAGCTCGATAACAGTGGAACGGTTCTCCGGGTCGAGGCCGCTTGTCGGCTCATCTAACAATAAGATATCACGGTTAACCGAAAACACCAGTGCAAGTGATGCAAGCCTCAGCTGCCCCCAGCTGAGGGTCAGGACGGGCTTCTCCATGAGAGGATCAGCCCAGCCCGGGGCCTTAACGCCAAGGTATTCGAGCTCCTCGGCTAGTGTAGGCTTACTGAATAGGAGGAGGGGATCCTGAGGTAACAGGGCTACCCTCCCCCTCACAATCACACGGCCCCTCTCATGCCTCAACAGGCCAGCTGCAACGAGGAGAACCGTAGTCTTACCGCCACCGTTGGGCCCCCAGAGAACGTTCAGACCACTCCACCGGGCGGTCAGGGTTACTCCCTTGAGGGCGTGCTGCCTCTGGCCTAGATAACGGGCGTACACGTCTTTGAAGAGTACGGCGTCACCATCTGGTTCTAACCTCTTAATTCTCGGCTGTACGGTTTCGAGGCTTCCACCGGTGTTAACCCCCCGGTTAACAGTGTAGACTCTATCAGCAACCGAAACGATCCCCGGGTCATGCGTCGCTACTAAAACCCCAACACCCTCATCCCTTAGCTTTTTGAGGTGGTCTATGAGGAGGGATCTCCCCTCCTGATCCAGATGGCTTGTCGGCTCGTCTAGTAGGACGAACTTAGGCCTAATGCTCGATACCCCGGCCAACGCCACCCTTTGAAGCTCTCCACCGCTCATCCTATGAGTTGACCTCCACGCTAGGTGGCTAGCACCGAACAACCTAAGGGCCTTCATTGCTGCGTCGTAGGCTTCTCCACCACTATAGCCCTGGAAGATCGGGGATAGTGCTGCCTCGAGCAGGCCTGTTGCACCTATAACCTGGGCCTTGACATCTTGTTGGACTACTTGTAGAACGCTGGAGACATCCTCTCTCATAGGATTTAGGCGGTCAACACACACTCTACCCTCGACGACCGCCGGGTAGACCTCGGGGATGAGGCCTGATAGGAGCCTTATGATCGTCGTCTTACCCCCACCATTCCTGCCGACTAAAGCAACTATCTCTGCTTGCTGTACTTCTAGGTGGGCATCCTCTATGGCCGGCGTCTCAGTCCCCTCATAGGTTACTGTAACACCCTCTAGTACCGCTCTCCCCTTGCACTCCATACCGCTCCCACAATGATGCTTGCAATGCTCGCCCCTATAAGGGCCTGGCCGAAGTTGACGGGGATCTCGGCCGCCGCTGCCAGGGGGCTGGATGACTCTAGGTATCCTAGGCTGAAGATGACTGTGGCCTCATATATGAAGTAGCCGATAACCATCTCCAACCCGCCGACGAGCATAGCTATCAAGGCAGCCCCCAGCCTAGGCCCCCTCAAGCCTAGGATGTACACTGCGGCTGAGACTACTACTGCGATTAAAACCCACACCCACCACGGAACTGTGAACTTGATCTCCCGGCCCCACAACTCTAGCACGGTCACACCCCCCAGGCTGTGAGAGTATATTCCAACGTATAGTGTGAGGCTGACGATTGCTAGGACGACTCCAAGCCCCACGGCAATCCCGGGGAGCCACTTCCTCCACTTCTCAGCAGGTATCCCCTTGAGCCTGTTGAAGAGCCAGCCGACAATGAACCCCTCCAGACCCTTGATCACGAATGTACCGGGAGCGTAGTAGCCATATTGTAGCACGATGTCAGCAGCACTACTCCCAATAGCGCCGGAGACAGCCCCGACAAAAGGCCCGCCGATTATGGCGGCAGTGTAAACCATGCTCTCCCCAAGGTTGAAGTACCCCCTAGTGACGGGCGTGGCAACACTAACTAGGGTCGCAGCGAAAACCAGGGCGGCAAAGACCGCACTATAGGCGACAGACCTACTCCACTCGCCCCGGCCAGAGGATGCCGGCATAACGGTACCCCAATATTTAGCACAGGCGGTTATATGGCCGGGATTATAAGACGGTTCTGGGCACTGTATTTACGGTACTAGTGTGTAGCACTATTTTCGTGTAGGCTTAGATCTGGGTGAGAAGTCTCTCGCCGGGGGAGAAAACTTTACATGGAGACTAAATCAGAGAAAAAGGATTGTATGTTGTCTTACTTCCTTACGCCCCAAAGCTTCTTGACTGCTGTCTTGAAGCCCGCGCTTATGCTGTCAACCACCTTGGGGTTGAGCTGCATCCTCACCCTCTCCGGCGGCGGGTAGGCGCCGCTGAGGGCTAGGGCCAGGCTTAGGGCGTGGGTCAGTAGGGCGTGGGCTCCCTTGTAGGGATCCTCCTTGATGAAGCCCTCGAAGTAGGGGAGCCACTTCTCGGGATCCCTGCTCCTGCGTATTAGTACTAGGTAGCCGCCTACCACGGGGCCGATCTCGGGCTTCAGCTTGAATGCTCTGTAGTTGGGGGTGCCGCCCTCCTCTAGTATGTAGTCGTACTTCTTCAGCACCTCGATCATGGTGTTGAATACCTCTTCGGCCTTGCTGCCGCCCATCCTTATCAGGGTTGACTCCCTCTTCTCCGGGGTGGCGCTTCTGAACTGGATCACCATGCCCCTCGCGGTCTTTCTGAGTACGAGCTTGTATGTCCTGTTCTCGAGGCTCACTTCATGTCACCTCCTCCGATGTTCTTAATGTGCTCCATATAGAAGAGTAGTTAGGGAAGGTTTTAAATGTTTCACATACGATATCATTTGGGACAGAGTGAAAATGCACTCCTCCCAATCTTAGCCACGAGTGGGACACCCTTCAGGTCTTACAATCGTGCCCAGCCTCTCCCCCCTGAGGATCCTCTCAATAACCGTTGGGTTGCTCCCGTCAGCGAAAACTATGCTTATTCCACTCCTCCTAGCTATGCCCAAGGCGACGTGGTCTATCAGCTTATACGCCCCCGGACTCTGCTCTGCCTCCCTAACGATATCGGCAAGCTCATCTAGGCTAATACACTCAAGCGGTTTCTCCCCATCTCCGGGAGGGAACCGCCGGTACACTCCAGCAACACCCGAGAGCAGGTTGACAACGAGCTTGGCCCCCACAGCCTCAGCTGCGGCTAGTGCCACCGCATTAGTGCTCTGACCGGGCTGTAGGCCACCCATGAAAACGACCCTATAGGAGGCCGCCATCTCAATGAGCTCGTCTAGCGTCTCAGCAGTACGGGGAGGAGACACCGGGTATAATGCGAGGCTGAGGAGCCTACCGTTGAATCTGGTCGCAGCGATCCCTGCGAGGTCGAGGAGGCTTCTGCTATGGAGACCTGCAGCCCGTAGGGCTTTTATGGCGTCCCTGGCAAGTGGGCCGCCCCCAACTACGACAACCATCCTCCGGCTCGAGGAGCACCTCCTCAGAGTTGAGAGCAACATCCTATAATAGTCGCCTCTAGGCGGGTAGACGAGGCTACCGCTGATCTTAACCACAACCCAGTCTCCCAAGCCTGACCCTGAGACGACCAATGTGACGATACCCGGCTAAATATTGCTACCCCCCATACACAAACGGGTCTGAGCACATGAGTGTAATGCTACCCGTCAAGGCCAGGGATCCTAAGAGGCTGACTCGAAGGCTTACGCCGAGACGGGAGAATGGGGTCTACACGCTCAGGGTTTGCAAGGGTCTAGAATGCTTCGTCTGCATAATGCACTCTCCCCCAGAGTTGAGGATAAGCCAGGTCAGGGTCAAGGATCCCTTAAGCGGGCTCCCAATGAGGCTCCCACTTGTCGAGGCACACTACTGCGGTGAAAGGATATGGATCTCAAGGTGGGAGGGAGGGATGATGGTTGTAGACGAGGTTAAATGCCCTATTACACTAAAAGGAGACTGTCTCTACGTTAAGGGGACACAAGTTAAGTGTGGCATAACACTAGATGAGGCCATCGAATATGTCTTCCGGTATTGTGAAGGCCGGAGAAAACTTTAGGTGGGGTCGGCGATGCGGGGCTCTCTCATCGCCCCGAATATGGGGCTCACTTCAGAGGTTCGTCCTCATCCCTCCACCGAGATCCTCTCTCCTCATATCAGGTTCTCGTCTTTAGGTAGTACGGGGCTCTCGTTATATTTCTCGTATAATGCGTTACAGAGCATTATGTGCTCGGCTATCTCCAGTATCCTAGCGATCTCTATTATCTTGGCCATGAGGTAGGCGAATGCAGGTGACATATCTTTTATGATCTCTCCCATGTCGTCCTCCATCGAGAGGACAGTGCGAACCTTCACGTAGGACTCCTCGCTCTTCTTGACGCTGGCTGGCTTAAGGCTGTTTATAGTCGTGCTTACTGCGACCTCGAGAAGCTCTAGGAGGAAGGCAAGCCTCTCCTTCTCCTCCGGCTTTAGCTGGTCTAAGACCTGGATTATGTCTAGGCCGAGCTTGTATGTCGAGTCCGCCACGATCCCTATGAGGTTGCTAGCGCTCACCATGTAGCGGCACTTCCTCTCGTGCATCTTATTAACGCTCTTAACACTATTAGCGACCCTTAAGAGCTTGTAGTTGAGCTTCATTAGGTGCTTGTACCTTATGTCGAGCTCCTCCCTCAGCATAGGCTCGCCCGTCTTCATCATTTTAAGGTAGTCGCTATAGAGGCGTGAGATCTCCCGGCCATACCTAATTAGTAGGTCTATGAGGTTCTCGTTCCACTTTTCCATGTCGATTTCTATAGTGTTAGAGTTAACGTTTATGTGGAGCCCCTCCATTAAGTCAGTGAGCCTCCTCAACCTCTCTATGTGATCCCGTTTGATCCCTTTATTGTTGTAGAAGATAACCTTGTCAAGGCCGAAAACGTAAGAGCAGAGGACTATCCTGGAGACGTGCCTCTCAACATGAATATGGTTTAAGCCGAACTTAAGCTTAATCTTATAGGACTCACCATTAGGGGCAATTATTAGCTTGTCCCCCTCATCGTAGACGGAGAGGATGTCTCCAACCTTGACGTTATGCCTCCTAACCCAATCCTTTGGGAGGGTGACAATCAAACTGGACGCTCCTAGTCTCTGTATCTTTCGATAGAGGATATTCTGGCCGTTCTTTTGACTCTTTCTGCCCATGACGGGTCACCGTGAGTATTCCAAATATACAGATACATGAGCTTCCAGATAAAAAGTGTTCCCCTATTTAAACCCCCATTTTATCCCTCCACATATACCAATGATAACTAATGATAGGAAGGTATTACCGCTCTAGTGCCTTAGAAGCCACGTTTAACGAGGACAAAGGAGACCATAACTCCAATGAAAACCACGAGGAGGAGCAGTAGGGGGGTTATAGGCCTCCAAACACTCATCTCCCCACCAACACTAGGGAGAGCCCATAAGTTTCCGGGTGTCCCCATAGCACCACCCATATTACCGCTAAAGTTATTCCTGCTTGGCGTACTAGTAGTGTTCGCCTCCTTAAACCCTACAATAACAATGGAAGGGCCCAACTCACTCCTCACATAATCAGAGACATTGAGTGCAATGTCATGTAGCCAGTGCGCCTTTAGGGGGGAGACGGGGATCTCAACATAAACAATCCCGGGGGCTAGCAGAGTGATCACGATGCTCTCGCAGCCAGTTAGGTCAGCTAACTTTAAACTAATGTTAGGGAATATGGTGGCAGCCTCCTCCTCAGATAGGGCATGGCCGCTCCAGTTAGAAGGCCTCAGTAACACTAATGTCACATTATCGGTTAAGTAGGGTGTGAGATCGCCGGCCAGCTCCTCCAAAATATTGTCCGGGGTTTTTGGTGATACGAAAACGATTACAGCCCTTCTATTACCCTGACAATAGGGGTAGACAGAGCCTGTGTACTTCTTGAAGGTACTTGTAGCTAACTTAGTAGTAACGTTCAGGGCGGATCGGACAACTTCTGAATCGTTACAGGACAGGATATCACCGATACTCCCCATAAGAATAATGGTAGTGTTAGAACCACTCCCAAAACTCTCCCCAAACTGGTCTAAGAGATCTACTGGATCCTCTACAACCCAAGAGACTGGGGCGGCCAGGGCCTGGAGGATTCCTCCTGCAGTGATGAAGAGGGCGAGGATCACTATAGTGATATGAAATGTTCTTGTCACAGCATCTCCCCAGTGCTCTCCCCTTAGGTTTTCCTCATTCTCTTTTATAGTAGCGAAGACCTTAATTAGTGGATTGTCTTTTCTAGGGATTAGTTTGACGTGCGTGTGGGCAGCTTTGAGCATATATAGTCTATTAGATTATTCATTATGTCCTTTATTCTAATCTCTTCTGTGTTAATATCTATTTTTGTGATATACTCATCTATTATTTTGTCTATGCTGCTTTTTACCATGTAGTATGCAAGGAGCCTCCTCCTCTCCCTTATTTTGGATGAGAATATGTTCCTCTCCTTGAGGTATTTTGAGTGTTCAAGGATAGTGTCTACTAGTTTGTCCACGTTCCTGTTCATTAATGCGCTGACCATTAACACTCTCGGTGTCCATCCGGTGTCCGGGCCTAGATCACCTTTCTCGACGCTGAACACTATGAACTCGTAGGTTTTCGAGGCTTCAGGCTTATCGCTCTTGTTAACGACGTAAATGTCTCCTATCTCCATAACTCCGGCTTTGAGCGCCTGAATATCATCACCCGCGCCCGGCATTGTGACAACTATAATAGTGTGAGCAGCGTTTGCGACGTCGACTTCCGCCTGACCTACCCCTACTGTCTCGAGTATAATGAAGTCGTATCCTAGAGCGTCGAACGCCTCGACCATTGCTAGTGCTGCAAGGCTGAGGCCGCCCTTCAACCCCCTTGTGGATATGCTCCTTATGAAGACCCCTGGGTCTGTACTATACTCTTGCATCCTGAGCCTATCGCCGAGGAGACTGCCGTGGCTGATAGGGCTCGTGGGGTCGATAGCGATTACTGCTACCTTGAAGCCCCTGCCCCGTAGCTCTTTGATAAGCTTACCTATCAGGGTGCTCTTCCCAGCACCGGGTATTCCGGTGACTCCTATTACGTGAGCGCGGCCAGCCCTCCTTTCGAAGTATTCGAGGAGTGCGATGCTCTCGGGTGTAGGTGTCTCCAGTATGCTTAAGATCTTCCCGACAGCCCTAATGTCCCCCTTAATAGCACGGTCTAAAAGGTTCTGGATCTTCTGCGGTAACACTATCTCAGACACTCCCACCACTCTCCTCCCCTATCCATAGGTGGTCGATGAGGTTATTGGGTTTAGCTCACTGCAGTCCTAGCAGGCTCCTGATTTCCTGGTAGAACTCCTCCCACCATGCTAGCATCTTCTCCCGCTCCGGTATCTCCTCCCACCCCTTGACTCCTATCTCAGCAGCTATTGTCGCTACAATATCCATTGTTTTCCTGCTCTCCCATGGGACGGGCTCGGCCCCCGCGTTTTGGTTGTATAATGCTATCCTCCTGTAAAGGCTCCTCGCGTGCTCCAGAAGGTCTCCGTGGTAGGATAACACTTCTTCGTAGAGGTGTTGTAGCACCTTCTCCGCCCACTTCCTATGGAACCTGCACATGCCGGCGTTGTCTATGAGGAGCTCCCTCAGGGCCCGCGTGAAGCTTGTCCTCGCATACTCTCTTGGCTCAGCATATGATGGGCTATAGTTTGTCCAGTACCTCCCTAGCACGTAGAGGGGGGCGATGAGGCCTGGACTCCAGTAGTAGTTTGGCGTCATGTAGCCCTGCCTCCCGAAGGCGGCGTAGACTAGGAGATCCTTGAACCCCACTCCTCTAGCCTTTACTATACTGCTGTGCTCCTCATCTAGGATTGAGGCCGCCTGTCTAGCTCCTTCCTGTGCGATAATGGCAGGGATCCTTTTATCCCTCATGACGAGGGAGGTTATAACTTGTTCGGCTAGTCTAGCGTTAAGCCTGCTAGTCTCTGGTGTTAGCTGTATGGGATCCATGACTGGGATCCCATCGATACCAAGCTCTCCCCTCTCAAGGAGGCCCCGGGCTAGGGAGTCGAATAGCCAGGCGACCACGTGCCCTGTCTCGATGGCGTCGAGCCCTAGGTCATCAACGATCTCGACTAGCCTCGCTGTATCGCTGAGTGTTATGACACCGATCATCGGCCCCATAGCGTGGGCCGGCTCATAGTCTAGCTTGACGTTGTTCCAGACCTTCTTACACGCCACGCTACACGGCTCCCCACAGGTTCTCCAGGGCTTAGGCCCGCTCCTTGGGAAGACGACCTCCTGGAACGGCCTCCAGAAGTGTTTGATTATCTTCTCGTGTAAGAGAAGCCTCACGCTCCTACTCATATATATGGTATTGTAGGCGAGTGCGGGTATTAGCTCCCTATAGTGTACGTAGTTTACCCCGAAAGTCCCTCCAGTCCCCAGGCGTGGGTCATAGCGGTATTTTGTAGTCGTCTCCTTCACCACCTGGAAGTAGCTCTTACCGAAGGCCCTCTCCACGACAGCCTTAGCATCGGCCCTCCTAACGGGAACCCGGCGGGGGCCTCCTACTATGATAGCGGCGACGCCGTGGGCTTGTGCAAGTACACTGCCTCCCCCGCCCCTGCTAGCGCTATCTACAACAGGAGTGGGTCTACCTTTAGAGTCGGGGATCCAGCTGAATATCCCGCCCTGTACCGTTGTCCACGCCGCTGGGCCCACCACTAGAACCCTGTATTCTAGCCCTCTAAGTCTATCACTGAGTAGGTCTACGGTGTAGACGTGTAGAGCCCTCGTCCCCTTATACCCTCCGTATCCCTTGTAGATCCTTGCTAACTCGTTGTGCTCAAGCCAGTAGTACTTCACCTCATAACCGCTCTCACCCGCCAGAACCGATATTATGAGGGGCTGCTTGCTCTCGCCCTCGACCATGACAGCGTCAAAACCTGTGCGAGCGAGTGCGTAGGCTGCCCCTCCAAGCGTGCTAGCATGGAGACCCATTGACACCGGGCTTCTAAACAGTGCCGTGAGCCTGTTAGCACCTATTAGAGGAGAGATCGTGAAGGGCCCCCCACCGATTAGGAGCACGTTACCAGGATCTAGGGGGTGCCTCTCCCAGGTTCTGCGGGAGAAGTGTATATCGACGCCCGCGTGTATTGGGCCTGTAGCGTCAACCACGAGCTCTCTAGCCTTTGCGGTGCCCGCATCTACTGCCAGTACCCTGTACTCCAATGCCCCACCGCCTCCGCCCCCAAGGTTATATCCTGTCAGACCAGTTACAAAAAATTGGGGTGCCTGAATTGACGACAGTCGCTGAGGTCATGAGGAAGAAGCCGATACACACCGTATCACCGGGCGAGACACTGCGGAGAGCGGCGTCCAAGATGGCCTCTGAGAAGATCGGGAGCCTCCTAGTCGTTGAGAACGAGCTCAGGCTCCTCGGAATAATAACTGAGAGAGATCTTGTAAAGGCGATCTCGGACGGTGCAGACTTTGACAGCGTGAAGGTGGAGGAGTATATGACCAAGAAACTTGTAGTAGCTAGGCCGGAGGACAGTATCGTATCAGCGGCCCATAAAATGGTGCACCACGAGGTCAGACACTTACCCGTGGTTGACAGCACAAACAGGGTCGTAGGGATCCTTAGTATAAGAGACGTGCTACGCCACGTCCTCGCCGAGCACGAGTTCCCTTGAACCAGCGGATAGGGCTGCTAATACTCCCCCAATGATAAACACTGAGGCGAGTATCGGCAGACAGTGAGGCACAAGTAGAGAGGCGAAGGCGCTAGCACCGAGCGCTGTCCACAGGTTCACCTTCCAAGAGATAATACCGGCGATGACAGAGAAAAGGACAACCAACACGACAGCAGTCAGCCAACTGTAACCCAGCAAGTTAGCCAGGCAACACCCGCTTGAAAGGGCTTCGTAGACCTCTACACCCAGGAGGGAGGCGATGAGTCGCCTCGGCCCGAAGTAGAGCGTGGAGACTGCAGTCACGGTTATTGCAATCGCTAATGCAACAATAGAGCGACGCCTCCCACCAGATCTTATAGTGTCTCCTAGCAGGGCGGCGAACAGTAGTGGGCCAGCGTAGGAGGAGACTGGTGCAAGAGATATGGCCGCGGCCGATAGTGCGGGTATTCTAGCCAGTACGCCTAGGACATATAGTGATACCAGGAGGAGTGTTAGTGCAAAACCGGTAAGCGCGAATTTGAAGTCTAATACGTAAAGCGTGCCTGCTGAGAGGATTAGTACTGTAAATACTGTTGCACCCAGCACCCCCGTCTTAGCATAGAAGCCCAACGCTAGGACTACTGTAGTAAAAGCTAGGACGATGTAGACGAGGATCTCGAGTGGCAGGCCATGGGAGAGGGACGCCTTGACAACTAAAGCTACTAGAGGGCTGAAACTCTCACCACCATGATGGTTCGAGCAGTTAAACGAGGAGAGCTCACTGTTCACTGAAAGGTCGGGGCGAGAAGGCACCATTAGCCTATAGCAGCTCACCCCCTCTATTGGGGCTCCAGGTTTTTCAGCCACATCTAAAACAGCATTCACCATCCCCGTGCGGTTGAATGATATGTAGTAGACAGGTGATAAGGGGCCCACAATGATTGAGGCGAGTACGATGGAAACGAGTACAGCTATAAAGACGTTCCTCGGCCTCGGGGGGCTTATATGCTTTAGGGAGTAGTAGAGTATGAGTGGGGCGAATGCTATCCCCACAGAGATGGCAAGGGCGACCTGAGGTACACGCTCGGGTAGAACTTCTATGAAAGTGAAGCTCCCAGCTAGGCTCGCGGCCAAAACGAGTAGGCCCAGACTTGCAACAAACTTCTCAGCTTTTCTATCAAAATCTTCGTCGAGGAACTGTATCTTACCGGTGGCGTAGGAGATAGCTCCCAGTAGAGGGTAGTAGTAGTAGTATACGTAGCTCGGCCTATAGTAGAAGAGCATTGCTATCGTAGGGAAGACGAAGGCCGCATACTTTACCTTGTGGTACCACTTGTATGAAACTATTAACCCCACGACTATCGTAGCAAACATGGCTACACTATACACTTCTTTCGGCGCTAGGAGCCCCAGGAAGCCTAGGCTTGAGATCCCAGGCCCCATGTCGAGGGGGTTAAGGTTTAGCCTATAGGGTGTTGTGAAAGCCTCAATGACCGCCCACGGGTTGCGGATGGCGAATGGGGCTACCATTAGAATACCGAACAGGGCGGCCCAAACAAGGATCCTTAGGGCCTTGAACCCCTCACGGTGATACGCTACTAGGAGGAAGAGGGCGAAAACCCCGACATAGACCCTGTAGAGGCTTGCAAAGGCGAGTAAGAAGCCTGACAGAACCGGCATCTCGGGGAAGAGAACTGCTAGAAGTAAGGGGACGAACCAGCCCGTTACCCCCGTTCTCCCCATGAGAGGGAGCAGGTAGAGGAATATCCCACCGCCAACGAGGGCTGGATACAGGTACCTCCTCCTACTGGGTAATGCCCAGTAAAGAACTGAGAGCCCTATGCTGGCGACAATCGCGTCCCAGATGTGTGGCGGGATCCGAAACAGGTGGGCCGGTATATAATAGAGGGCCGCCGGAGGGAGGTAGTCGAAATTATTGACGAACCCGACTATTTTATCGGCAGTGAACGGGGGGTCGGGCGAGGAGTATACCCACGTGAGAGGATCTGGAGGAAGCCTATCTAATAGGATCTCGGAATAGTTTTGCGTGTAAGGGTTCACCCCCCTCAGAATATCCTTTGAAGCCTCAACCTGCAGCATGTAGGCATCCGTGGTGAGAGGGGTTCTAACAATTATGATATCCTTATCGTCGAAGTAGGCTGCAGATACCGCGCCCGCAGCTATGGTGACTGTGATTGCAAGTATGAAGACAGAAACCATTCTCCTCCGGGACGGTTTAACACTTAGGGCGAATGAGGCTAGCCCGAAGAATATGCTTAGAAGGCTTATAACAATGGCTGAGGGGGCTGGGTGCCAGTAGCGTATGGGTATGCCCTGGTAGGAGCCGAGGTAGTCATATGTGCCTATGACGTAGTACGTTGCGACTCCGAGTGTTACCAGGTAGAGTCCTGCTAATATCATTGTAACCCTCATTACCAGCCGTGCTGCACTAACGCTCTTCAACTCCTACACCGTGCCCCGCTACTCTAACGCTTGACCACATGCTCGGTATCGGGTTATAATGGCGTGCCTTCTCAAGGAGTAATTATTGCTAATGGCAGTACCATAGCCGCATCTATATGTAGCCACATGTTATATTCTCGCCCGGCCTACTCAATGAAGGCGTGGTGGTTGCTTGTGAACGTGGGTGACAGGGAGCCTCTCATAAGGGATCCTGTTGTCGTTAAGCTTGTCGAGGTATGGAGGCCGGTTTGGGCGCTCTCATACGCCAGCAGCCTGTTGGGGTGGGATGCTAGAACATACATGCCCCGAAAGGCGGCGCCAGAGCGTGGAGTAGCGAGGGCGGAGCTAAGCGTTCTATCCAGGAGGCTCTTGCTGAGTAGAGAGGTTAAGGCCCTTCTTGAGGTTGCTGAGAAGAGGGTTGAGCTCCTGAACCTCTACGAGGCGGGAGTTGTCAGGGTGTTGAGAAGGGAGATCGACATATCGGAGAAGCTGCCTGAAGACTTCGTCTATAACTTCAACAAACTGGTCGAGGAGGCTGCCTCCGTATGGGAGCAGGCTAAGGCCAAGTCCGATTTCAAAATGTTCCAGCCCTATCTCGAGAAGATCGTGGAGATGGCTAGAAAGGAGGCTGAGTACCTAGGATACGAGGGGCACCCATACAACGCACTACTAGACCTCTACGAGGAGGGCCTGAGGATAGATGACGTGGACAACATGTTCAACACCATAATACCTGAGAGTAAGAAAGTGCTAGAAAAAGTCCTCAGCGAAGGATACTACCCGCAAAAGCATGAGCTGGAGAGGAGAGAATATGATAAGGAGAAGATGAGGGAGGCGAACGTCAAGATCCTAAACCTACTAGGCTATCCGTGGGAGAGGGCCAGGATGGACGTCAGCGCCCACCCCTTCACCACTAAGATAGGAATGTATGATGTGAGGATAACCACATGGTACCCCGAGATCGACGGTGCCCCGAGAGACTTTAAGAGGAGCCTATACGCAGTAATACACGAGTTCGGCCACGCACTCTATGAGCTACAAGTAGATGAGAGGCTAGCGATGACTCCGGTCGCCTCGGCTAACAGCCTCGGAATACACGAGAGCCAGAGCAGGTTCTGGGAGAACATAGTGGGGAGGAGTATGGAGTTCACAGGCCTCATTAAACCGATCCTCGACGAGACAATAGGCATAACTAAGGAGTACACTGTTGAGGAGCTATACAAATACTTCAACATAGTCACACCAAGCCTGATAAGGGTTGAGGCCGACGAAGTGACATACAATATGCACATCTACCTGAGATACGTCATCGAGAAGAAGCTAATAGAGGGCTCACTCAGCGTCTCCGAACTCCCGCAAGTATGGAATGACATGATGGAGGAGCTCCTAGGTGTAAGGCCCAAGAACGACAGGGAAGGAGTCCTACAAGACGTCCACTGGAGCCTAGGGAGCATAGGCTACTTCCCAACATACAGCCTAGGAAACGTTGTAAGCGCACAGGTTAAGGCAGCACTAGAGAAAGACCTCGGCGAACTACCAGACTTGATATCCCGGGGAGAGGAGGGAATCGTTGAGATAAAGAACTGGCTGAGAGAGAAGATACACAAGTACGGTTCAACGCTCAAGCCGAGAGACATTGTGAAGAGGGCCACCGGAGAGGAGTATAACCCCAAGTACTTCGTCGAATACCTATACAAGAAATACGTTAGAAGATAAAACAGAAATTTTCCCTCCACACCCAACAACATTTCTCTACACGGTGCTGCCCGGTTGAGCAGTATTGAGGAGCGAGTTACTAAGATTGAGTCACGTCTCAGACGTCAGAGGATTATGGCAGCGGTCAAGTACACTATCTACTTGGTTATAATAATCGGCGTCATCGTGTACCTGGTAGGCGTATACCAGCACATGGACGAATGGGATGCTCAACTATCGGGAACCCCACAGGTGTCCCCAATAGGCCCCACAGCTCTACACCTTGAAATACCAGTGAAAATATACAATCCTGACGGTGACGTTCTAGCTCGCCTCGTCTACTATAAGGTCTATGTCGAGGGATACTATGCCGGTGACGGGTTCATCCCATATTTAGACCTCAAGAGCGGCTGGAGCGAGCACATATTCAAGGTAGACTTAGACCTCTCAAGGGCTGGCTGCGGTCTAGCTAAAGCCCTCCAGGCGGGATCCGAGCTCACAGTTAGAGTCGAAGGCTACGCAATGGTGGATCTCAAAGCCTTCGGAATAATACCATGGAAGACGGTCACAGTACCCTTCAACGTTACAGCCACAAACGTGACCCTACCAGGCCTACCAGCCGAGGCTAGAGCATTCCTAGCTCTAACAAGCTACGTCTGCGACCACAGCGGGGATGTCATGAGCTTAATACAGTTGCTAGAACAAACAGTATCAACTTCCAACCTGACAACCCCACCTAAAAGCAACCTGACAGCTCCCCTAAACATCTCAGTCGAAGGTAGCCCGACGCCTCCCATCGGATACAATATAACGGTTAAAATAACAAACACGGGGGAAGAACCTGTTAAGATCATAACAGTAACAGTGAACGGGGTACCTGTCCTCACGACCCCGCGAGACCTCCAGCCCGGCGAGTCTATTACACTTAGTACGAGGGTGTTAACTACGCCCGCAGTAATTATAGCGTATACCGACCACGGCTCAGCAACCGCCCTCTATAACCCTTAACCACTAACACCAGGGCCACAACCCCTAGGACACCCGATAACAGTAGTACACCTACCCCTCCCACAGGGCGTTCTTGTCTAGGCGGATTCACGCCTGCCGTCCTATTAGACTTAACCGGGGTCGTGGTTTCCAAGGGAATAGGAGGTGTGACGTTTTGAGGTGCCGACACCTTTGGCTGAACCTCTGTGTTGGTGGGTGGGGCTCCATATTTGTGTTTTTTGAAGACCATGAAAACTAGTAGCGGGTTCCCCTGCAAGTCCCTCGATAGTAGGACTGCAGGGTTCCACGGCCTGGCGATAGGATACTCGACACTGACGCTGATTGCGGTCTTATTAGAAGACGTCGGGCAGGACATCTCCCCCCTCCCCAGGAGGGAGTCGAGTGAGAGGGTTTCTGAGCCTGTGGGAGGGGTAAGTGTAAATAGTGACGTGCACCCGATCAAACCCTCATCTCTGACCGACCCGGCAACTGTTATGTTCCCTCGCCAGCCGGGAATGTAGTACTCGGAGTACGAGACGACGTAACCTCTACTCGAGTATAGGGAGCCGCCAACGGCCTGGCCATCTTTAGATACCATGATGGTAGCAGATGGGGGTTGAGTGTCTACCTCTACCCTCCCCTCGAGAACTAGAGTTCTAGAGGAGCTTTGAGGGATGAGGTATAACGTATACTCAAGAGTCCCTGTCCCCTCAACCGCTATATCCTTGAGATAGGCCTCCCCCGCCTTAACGGATGGGAGCCCAAGCTCGAGCGGGCTAGACCAGTTGAAATGGACTACTACGTCACCCTCCTGCCCCAACTGCAGCTCTGCAATGCCGCCTGCTCCGGTGTGGTAGAGTATAAGGCCCGGGCTAAACCCCAAGACTTCGGATAAGGATCCTAGCCCCGACCGGTACATTAGCCCGGCTACGCAGCACCCGCCATATCCGGGATGCTCGGGGTCATCTGATGGGTGAGGGTCTTGGACGCCTAAGAGGGAGGGTTCTAGGACACTGTTCCACGAGTAATAGTTTCCGGAGCACTGGCCCCAGGATCCGTTGACTACCAGGTGAACCCTGACACCCTGGGGCTTGACGGTGGCCCAGGAGAGTGCTGAGTCGTCATCAGCCCAGAAAGCGTTCCCGGCAGCCCATACTTGTAGTATAGGACTACCTTCTCCCTCAACCCCCTCTATACTTATAGTCTCGCTGCCAGTCAGGTGGAAGACGTTGTAGAGCATGGTAAGGTTGGCCTTCAGGGGGCGTACCACTATGAGGGGTAGGACTGAACCTGTGGGTTGATGGACTGTGGAGCCTGCGAGCAATACGTCAGTACCCCACTGGGTGTTGCTAGCCATATAGAGGAGCGTGGAGACATTGTTAAAGGCTGACCCTATGATCTCAAGTGTGCCCGAAAAGTCCTTGAGCTGTACGGCTCTCTCCACGTTGGCCACTTCGAGGTTTGCAATGTATATGTGTGCAGGCTCCTTGAACGAGCCCTCTAGAGACAGGCCTACACCGGCGGGGCCCTCTATTTCAACATCTTCCAGTATTGCATTGGACAGGTTCGTGTGGAGGACTAGGAGCGCAGAACTAGCTATATGACTAGTGTTTGACGCTATGGTTAAATTATATAGTTCAACATTCCAGGAGTCAATCCTAATAGCCCCAGCTTGGGAAGAATATACTCCGACCCTGTCTGCGCTCGAGATAGATATGAGGCCCGCTCTTGAGCCGCTTATGACAGTGTTCTTAACGTTCATCCCAGCTATGGAGCCAACACTAGAGTTGGTAACAAGTAAGAGCTCAGTGTCCCTAAGATAAATTCGCCTAATAACAACAGTCCCGTCAACGACCGCAAAAAAAGGCGGAAAGGGAAGCATATCACCCGGTTTAAGACCGTACAGTAGCATGCTGCCGATCTTCGAGCCTTTCACTGCCAAGTAACCTAGGCCTGCAGAGGAAACCCCACTTATAGTAGAGGACACTAACTCTGCATATATCAGCCCTCTGAACTGTAAGCTTTGAAGAACTGTCCTATCGAGTGTGAAGCCGGGTGAAGATGCGGCTGTAAGACTGGTTGAAGGCATACTAGCGTTGCGCATCTTAACTCCTTCCACCGCTGTCAGGATTATTTCGGATTCTAAACTATTATCGATTGTTAGGTTTTCAATCATAATATCTGAGGAGTCGTCGACCACTATAAGGACTCTCGCACTAATATACTCTGAGGTCACTCCTAAGTTGACGTCTCTTATAATTACCCCAGATGAGCCAGTAACTTGAATTAGCAGGAAGGTCTCATTCTCGACTATTATGTGGAGGCCCTCAATACTCGTGTTCTTAAACCCCCTTAAAGTCAAACCTACATATCCAGGCCCCGCAATTATAGTGGAGCCAGAGCCCTTTAACAGCGAGTTATTGTACCCTGATAGTTCGACTATGCTTGAAAGTCTCAACTGCCTTGGGGGTAGGACTATTACACTATTTTCAACTTCATAGGGCAGGATGGTGTAGAGTTGTACTGACCCTACTGCTAACGTCATTGGAGAAAATACTGTGATTGTGGTGATTAGAGTGACTATTAGAGCTACTACCTTGGCCGGTGTGGAGGAATTGGTGCTCAACTCCTACCCCTCTTCCACCAGTAGAGGAATAGAATGAGGAGTGCCGAACCCCCCAAAGCCAGCCAAGACACTACAGTTTTAGCGAGATATCCCTCTCTAGACTTCGGTGGCGTAGCCGGTGAGGTCGTTTCGGGAGCATGCACACTGCTGTTTGTACTTTCCATTGGATGTGAAGTGTTAGTTGCTGTCTGCGTGGTATTGGGTAATATAATAGTTGTCGTGTTCGTAGTGTTCCCCTGTGTAATACCTGAGGCAGGTAAGTTAACGTATGTATGGATGACGGGTATTGAATTCCAAATGGTGAACAGGTTGCCTGCTGAGTCCAATATGAGTATTGTGATCAAGACTGAATTGTTAAAGAGCATGTCGTTGAGGCATCTGTCCAGCGTGATGTTAGTGTCTATCTCTCCATATAGTCTTGGGAGGCTCTCTAGTGTCGCATACGAGTTTAAACATGTCATATCTCCGATGCTAGCTACAACCGATACGTAAATCACCGGGCTTCTACTGTCAATGAAAAACCCATTAACATGGATATTCTTTACTGAAATGGAAGTGTTCTCATATACTAGTACCTGTGAGGGCACGATCTCGGGATTAGCGATACCAGGCGATGAAGTATCTATAAAAATGTTAATTTTTTGAGTAGCCCCGCCAAGCCCAGAGCCATATATGAATGACACTTCCACCATATCATTCATACCACTTATCGTCTCTACATAGTTTGTCATACGTAGAATGTAGAGCTTCGGGTACATACCTTCTACTAGGCTTGGGCCTATGTTTACACTTGTTAATTTAATGTTGCATTCATTACAGGTAGTGTTCAGAACGGTACTATTGAAGGTGCCTAGGGTGAAGGCTAGGGGCCAGCCATCCTTCCAGAACCCTACGCTCGAGCTATTCTCAATGAGCCAGAAGACCTCGTGCCCCACATATTTATAGTATTCTGGGGGATGGGCCAGGGGTTTTTCGTCTGTCCAAGCTCCTAAGGTTACAGGGTTCTCAGAAATCCCGTCACCGTTTCCGTCGTAGAGAATGTCCTCAGCAGACGAATAGTAATTCCCTGCCGTATCTATCATGTTTCCGTTATAGGAGAGCCCTACTGGCCCGTCTAAAACGGGCTCGTAGACCGGAGGTATTATGTCGTCGATGAAGACTTTGACCCTGCAGCCCAAGAAGCTGTTGCCGTATGCAGCAACCCTACCAAATACGAGCCTAGGAGTACCGTTTGTCTCGGGGGTTCCTATAAGGTACGTTGAGTAGGCCAGAGCGAGTGTCCGGCCAGCTTCCCAGTTACGGCATTGTATCCTGTTTAGTTGGAGGGTCACGTTAACTATAGAGAATGAGTGCTGCTCGAAGAGGGCGCTCATATTTGGTGAAGGTGTTACCGTAATATTATTTGATGCAAGTGTAACCTCAAGAGTATGATCTTTTAAAGATATCTGATTGTTTCTTGGTGAGAGATCCGAGTACAGGATTCGATGTATATTATATATTTCGTTCCCATAGAGATCGAGAGAGACCTTACTCCCCATAATGGAGCCCGACATGCTTGCAACTGTGGACACGTTAGATATATCCGAGGACGTGATTATAATTCTGGACTCACCTATGAACGGGTAACTCAGCGACACCGCGGTAGACGTCTCGCCTCCGCCCATGATCTGAGAGTTACTAATTATCATGGACAGGTTAAGAGCCCCATAGATTGGTTCAGAGCCTCGCAAAACTTCGATGACGTTTCCAGGGCTTCCTGCCAGTTTTTTGATGGAGGAGTTTTCAATGAGCACATACTGTGAAGTGTATTCTGATAATATTCTGAGGCCTCCTAGTATTGTTGAATTCGAGATCAAGATGAAGGGAGCATCTATACTTGCCGAACCGGTAATTAAAGCGCCATTAACCTCTACTTTAGGGGAGGCTATTATAGAGAGGCTTGAGATCACTGTGGTATAATTGTCCGCTCCCCCAATATTCTCGGGGATAGGTGTGATCTTAATCGGGGAACCCACGGCTTCAAGCTCTCCCCAGACATGTGCTCCTGATACGCTGACAGGCCCCCAGTCTGGCGACGTAGAGTACTTAATGGACACCTCCTTCGACCTAATAGTCTCCAGCGATGCCGTCGACCGGTATATGCTGGTGAATGTGCCCGTGACATTATGCAATAGAACCCCCCAAGATTGGCTAACGCTTATCTGGGAGAGGACAGAGTGACAGAGGACAATGTTCTCTAATGTTACAGAGGCAGAGTTTTCCACCAATATACGCTCTAGCCCCCAACAGGGACAGGGGCTCTCACGACTAGACCCACCGGGCAGATCCCCGTTCCCACAGTGAGGGTAAGTCTGGTCTAATGTTATGTTTCTGGAGTTAACTACAAATATGGGGAGTATGAAAACGGGGCCCTCATTGAGTATCTCAACTCTACCGATTGAAACGTTCCTAGACTGCGATATTACTATCCTTATTTTTAAAATGGTAGGATTTTCCATAGTGGAGTTGGGTAATTCCACGCGGGAGAGATCTATCGTCAAGTTACCTATATCTACGTCATGTGCTTTTCGGAGCTCAATAACTATACTTGTCGAGTTACTAACTATTGAAGGTATAGCTGCGAGCGACGGGATATTTCCTGTCAAGTTATCAAATATGATTAGATAAATATCATTATATTTTATGGAATAAACAGGGTATCCGCGCGCGCTGGCTAGTTGTATGCCGGAGGAGGTCTGAGCTATTACAAATACTAATAAGAATACTATTGCTAGTTGTTCGCCCGGGTTATCAGTCATACTTTGGTCCCGTGGAGTTAGTGTAGTGGTGTCGAGGGGTCTTTAGGATTAAGCTGTTACCTCCCCGCCCCCGTCTACAGGCTTTAGTAAGAATATATCGTTCTCGTCCGCCATTTTGAAGATCCTTATCATGTTGAGCCGGTGCAGGATCTCGTTGAACTCTTCGTCGTCCATCTCCTCGAGCCTCATCCTGAGCGTCTCCAGGAGGCGGAGTTTCTCCGCCTCAAGGTCGTCTCCTGCGGCGTGTGCCTGGATCTGCACGATCCTGACGAGGAGTGTCGCGATATTAGTCATAAGGAATGTTATGTATGCCACGCCGAAGATCATGAGCATAGCCGCTACAAGCCTGCCTAGGGGAGTGACGGGGACTACGTCGCCGTAGCCGACTGTGGTCGTGGTCGCTATGCTCGCCCATAGGGCGTCCCCGAGAGTCTTTATCGGGCTGTTGGGGCTACCGCTCTCTGCGACGTAGAGCGCTATGCTGCCCCCGGCTAGCATGACTCCGGCCATGAGGGCGGCCTGGACGCTTATCGATATGATCTCGCGGCCTATAATGCTCGCGTGGGTCTCTAGGTACTTGAGGTCTGAGACTATCCTAAGGACACGGAAGCCTACGAGCAGTGCCCCTACGAAGTGCCCTCCACCCATGCTCAGGCCTACAAGGTCTAGAGTGTATAGGGGGACGCTGCTCGCAACTAGGATCCAGGGTCTAACCCTGACGACAATACCCATGGCCAGGAGGATCAGGCTTACAGCTAGATCCATGGCAAGTATTCTCCCCTGTGCCAGTGGTGATAGTAGGAAGCTCACACCTACCAGTACGCTACTAGCTGTTAGTGTAGCGTCTATGAGTTTTTTGAATGTCGGGCTGGATGCGGTTCTCATTGCTACCTCCCCTACCCCTCCAACATAGAGAAGGGTAGGGTTCGCCTCATCTATGGGTGGAAACCCCAGTATTACCGTTCACCCGAACCGTGTCTTCATTTATCCATATTGTATCGTTACGTATCAGACACGGCTGGGCTCATCACGGCTTCTCCGTCCCCCGCCTACGGGAGCCGTGCTTCCCTCGGCGAAGAGCGGTTCAAGATAGACTTCAATATAGACGCACGGCTAGTGCATACATAATAACAAATAGCAATATGTGGCATAGAAAGACAGAGTTTAATACGGAAAATTACAGTTTAACGTTATCTGCCCCCAGCTCCTCTTCGAGCCACTCGAAGAATACCTGCAGCCTCCGGGCGAGCTCGGTGGCGGCCCGCCTACTATAGGGGAAGTGCATAAGCTGGGGTAGGCGGAGTAGTTTCTCCCTGGCGTGCTCTATGCCGTCCTCGAACTGCCTCCCCAGCTGGCAACCATAGTGGAAGACCCTAGCGACCCCGACAGCGCCAAGGGCGTCTAGTTTGTCCGCGTCGCTGAGAACCTTAGCCTCTAGAGTCTCAGCCTTAACGCCTAAACTATAGCTGTGTGCCAGGATAGCGTGTACAACGTTATCGGAGAGCATCTCCATGCCGAGCCTTCTAAGGGCCTCCTCTGCCCACCTAGCACTCTTAACTGCGTGATGCCCCTCCCCCTCCAGTCCTCTGCCCACGTCGTGCACGACAACGGCGAAATACAGTACCAGCCTATCGATCTCCAATTTCTCGGCCTTCAAGATCTTCTCCGCCCAACCGGCGACACGGACTACATGGGGCCATCCATGGGCCGGGTCACACCCCATAACCCTAACCACTTCCTCCTCAACACCCTTCCACCCACGGAGACCCAGGATCTCAGCAACAGCTCCCGCCGGAGGGCACGACCCCATACCGAAACACCAGCGCGCCTCAAAGTAGCGCATAAGAATAAAACCCCGCCACCACAAGGGTAAAGGATTGGAAGCCATCCCGTGCGAGGCCCCGGAGCCCCGGGGAGACAGCTGTGAACACGGGAGGCTCCACCCTAGGCATCAACCCCCCTAGTGAGTGGGGCCGTCGTCTAGCCTGGCTAGGATGCGAGGCTTGGGCCCTCGTGGTCCGGGGTTCAAATCCCCGCGGCCCCACCAATCATCCTTGAACAATAACTCGGTATACTCCTACACGGCTAGAGTCCTATGATATTAGTGGACAGTGATCTCTACGAGTACGTGGTGTTCCCCCAGTTGAAGGCAGCAGCCTTGTTTAGCGGCGGTAAGGATAGCGTCCTCTCAATACACGAAGCCATCAGGGGAGGAGTCAACGTTAACTACCTCCTCCTACTCAAGCCCACACTACCAGTACCAAACCCCCACTGGGTTAACAGACACTTAGTGGAGATGGTGGCTGAGGCCCTCGGGGTCGAGCTTGTTGTCGTGGAGCTGGTAAGGGGTAGGGAGGAGGAGTCCCTAGCCTCCGCGCTAAGGGGGCTTGGAGTTGACTACCTAGTTGGGGGTGACGTGTTTGTCGAGGATCATGTTAGGTGGTATGAGGAGGTCTGCTCCCAGGCCGGCGTCGATCTCATTGAACCCCTCTATGGCGTAGAAACCGAGGAGCTATACCACAGGGCTCTAGACCTTGGGGTGAGGTTTCACATAATAGCCGTTAACAGGGAGGTCAACTCCGACCTGGTCGGTCTCAGCATCGGAAGAGAGGATAGATGGTGGTTTCTCGACGAGCTCAAATCCCGAGGAATAGACCCGATAGGTGAGAATGGAGAATATCATACACTGGTGGAATGGGCTCCCGAGTTCAAGGTGTCACGACTAAAGTTTCGGGCAGATGGAATTGTTGATGACGGCTATGGAGGAGTTGTTGGAGTTTTCAGGCTCCAACCCTGAACGGTTCCATAAGATTTTGGTGTGACTATTTCAATAGCGCCTCTTCAGCAGCCTGTTCCGGGTTGAAGCTGATGTATTCTACCATGCTCCCCCTGATGAGGGCCTTCCCTATTCTCGCCTTTATCGTCTTACCGTTATCGGCTAGCATTACTGTGTCGTCTAGGACGAGGTTCATCGTGCTGTCTGTAGCGAGTAGGGTACCCATATACTCGCTGCCGTCCTTCAACCTCACATAGATCTGCTTGTTCACGTAGCTCCTAAGCACCCTTAGAGGCTGTGGTCTCGCACTCACTACTTTATCACCCAGATGTCCCCGCATGGCTACGGGGTATTAATCTGTTGGTCGCCGCCTAGGAGCTGGTATAGGTCTATAACGTGTCCTTTATCGACCCGGTCTCCACATAGTTTAACACCCTCAACTGTTAGGAGTGCCCTCTTGAACTCGGGGCCCCCGGGGCCCGAGTATCCCCCGATTCTCCCGTCGCTCATAACCACCCTATGGCACGGGATTACTATTGGTTTCTTGTTCATCGCGAGGGCTTTTCCTACGAGGCGTGGGCTGACGCCTAGGAGCTTGGCTATGCTCCCATAAGTTGTAACCATCCCTGACGGGACGAGCTGTATGATTGTAAGGACTGCCTCAACTATATCGTCAAAACGTGCTCTTCTAACTCTCCCACCCTCTAGGACTAATAGGGGCATACGTGGAGGCCCCTATATAGGGTGTTAGAAGGGTTTCACCGGCTGCTCGGCACCACAGGCCTCACACACCAGTACCCATGTCTTGCCCCGCTTCTCTAGCCTTGTGTCTATGCTACCACAGGTGGGGCAGCGGACGTAGTTTTTCATGAAGAGTTCTAGGAACTTCATTATAACCTTCCTCGATACTCTCACGTTTAGAACTAGCTGCCCGCTCTCTGGCCTATACGCTCCAGCAGTTGCTAGCTCCTTCTGAAGGTATCTGGCGACGAGTGTTGGATCCCTCTTCAGCTTCATCGCTATCTCCCTGAAGTTCCTTATTATGGTCTGGTTACCCTGTTTTATGATCTCTGGGGTCGGGATCGTGTAGTCGGCACTCCCACTCTTCGGAGGCACCTTCTTGTAGACACGCTCTAGCAGCGCCTCATAGTCGTAGAGGATCTTCTCCTCGCCCACTATCTCCCTTACCATCCCATTATCACCTACAGGAGCTATGTACTTGCTAGGCCTAATAACAGTAGGCAGGTTCACACTCCAAAGCCCAGTACGATACATAGGAGCAGGTTTATCCCCTCCAGGCATATATGAGGGGTCTCCCTGGGGGTGTGCCGAGACGAAGTACTACATTGAAACGTATGGCTGCGCGCTTGCCGAGTATGAAAGCCTAATAATGAGGAACACGCTCGAGCGTGAGGGCTACACCCAAGCCCTCAGCCCGTCGGAGGCAGACGTGATCATAGTCAACACGTGCGCGGTACGCCTGGACACCGAGCAGAGGATAGCGGAGAGGCTCGAGCAACTATCAAAACTCTACCCCGGTAAACGTCTAGTAGTAGCGGGATGCCTCGCCCGGGCCAGACCTGGGCTGATAAGGAGGATAGCACCCCACGCCTCCCTCCTAGCCCCGCAGGCCGCCCACCATATTGTCAGAGCGGTGAAGGAGAGGGTTGTCCTCCTGAGGGGCGAGAGAGACTTGAGAAGCCTCCCCCGCGCCCCCCTGGCGGGTAGGGTCGCTACAATAATGATCCAGGAGGGGTGTAGGAATAAGTGTAGCTACTGCATAACCAAGGTCAGCAGAGGAGACCCTAAAAGCATGCCCCCCAGGCTCATAGTGGAGCAGGCCTTAGAGAGTGTCAAGAGGGGGGCTGTCGAGATAAGGCTCACAGGAACCGATACAGCAGCCTATGGCGTGGATCTGAGTGAGAGGATAACGCTGTCAGACCTTATCTTAATGATCATTGACAAGCTCGACTCCGAGGGCTTCGGCCCAGACTCGGTGAGGATTAGGATCGGGATGATGACGCCGGAGGAGGCATTAAGAATACTAGACAGCCTCCTATACGCGTACAGGGATAGGAGGGTCTACAAGTTCTTCCACATCCCCGTCCAGAGCGGGAGTGACAAGGTTCTCAAGATTATGGGCAGGCAATACACTATAGACGAGTTTATAGGCCTCCACAGGGAGGTTAAGGGCGTGTACCCCTACTCCCTGTTCGCCACAGACATAATAGTAGGGCACCCCGGGGAGGGGGAGGAGGAGTTCCTCGAGACGGTTTCCCTCATAGAAAAGTTGAGGTTTGAGAGGGTACACCTGGCACAGTACAGCCTTCGGCCACATACTAGGGCGGCGTCAATGCCCCAAGTGCCAGACCCGGTGAAGAAAGAGAGGAGCACGATCATAACAAGGCTTGTCGAGAGGATAGGCTCCGAGATCTACGGGTCATACCGGGGGAGGAGGGTCAAGGCACTAGTGACCGGTAGGTCGTTCCGTGGGAACGCCTATACTGCGAGACTTGACAACTACTTCCCCATAGTGTTGGGGGGAAATGGTGCCAGTATGGAGGGGAGGTGGGTGGTGGCGGAGGTCGTAGATTCCAGTTTCTTCGACCTCCGGGGAAGGGTTGTGGAAGTCGAATAGTTTGGGCCTGGAGGGAAAAATACCGGCTTATGGGTCTACTCTTCCTCCTCTTCCCAGTACTCTTCCTCTTCCTCTTCTTCCTCTTCTAGCTCTTCTAGTTCTTCCTCTTCCAGCAGTTCCTCTAGTTCTTCCTCTTCTAGCTCCTCTTCTAGCTCTTCTAGTTCTTCTTCTTCGAACTCTTCTTCTAACTCGTCCCAGTACTCCTCCTCTTCCTCCTCAAAGTACACGTATGTGGGCGTCATCTCCACATCCCCAAGGTCATAGTCCCTTGTTGTGGAGGTATTAAATGGTCACGTGAACCTTAGAGGGCTCCATGCCTCTTAGCCCACTCCTCATATGCCTTCAGCATTGCCTTGTCCACGCTCGGCTTCCTCCTCTCCAGCACTTTCATGAAGTCCCTCATACTGACTGGCCTTGGCCCCTTGCCCGTTTTGAAGTACTCTCTTAGGGTTATGAGGTGGGCGTCCGTTACAACGTCTTTAATGTCGCTGGCACTATAGCCCTCGAGCTTATCCGCCAGTTTCTCGAGGTCTACGTCCGGGGCTAGCTGGATCTTTGAGGTGAGCATCTTGAGTAGTTGTAGTCTTGCCTCCTTGTCTGGGAGTGGGACGTAGATCCTCTTCTGGAACCTCCTTATGAATGGCTTGTCCAGCACCCACGGCTTGTTCGTCGCGCCGATCACGTATACGTGTAGGTTGCTGCCCTTATCCTGGATCCCGTCCATCTCTTTGAGGAACTGGTTCCTTACTCTAACCTCTCCTCCGACCTCGCTGCTGTGCACTCCTAGTAGGGCGTCTATCTCGTCGATGAATATTATTACTGGTGTGCCCTCCTTGGCCTTCTTCCTGGCGTATGTGAAGAGCTTCTTAACGTTCTTCTCCCCCTCTCCCAGCCACTTACTCATTATACCGGCAGCGTCTACGTAGAGGAATTCTGCTTCAACCATGTTGGCTACCGCGGCGGCGAGCATTGTTTTTCCTGTCCCGGGGGGCCCGTATAGTAGTATGCCCCTCGGCCATCCCAGGGGGAAGAGATCCGGGTGCTTGATGGGGTACACTATAGCCTCCTTAATTGCCTCCTTAGCCTCTTCAAGCCCTGCTATGTCGTCGAAAGTTATGTTTGCGGGGGCACCCTTCTCCACGAAGTCTGGGAGGTCTGAGTCGTCCTTCTCCAGCTCACCCCTGACGGGAGGGTTCTTCCTCAGCTCGACCCTGTAAGTGTCTTCACCGTCACCCGCCTGGAGGGGGGCTTCCATCCTCCTCTCGAGATCCCTCAAGTGCTTCCTGTACTTTATGAGGGCCTCCTTGTAGGTCTTTATGAGGGGTATGTCCCTGTAGAAGCGTACAATGTCCTCCAGTATGCTGACGGCCTTTTTGAGGCTCTCATACGCTGAGTCCATGTCTCCATTCTTCCTAGCCTGCCAGTAGGCCCTTATGTGGTTCCTAACCATCTTGTCGAGTGTCTGGAGACCGTATGTAGGCACCGTGTTTCACCCCCCGGGATACTCACGCTACCCCTCGGCCCCCCGGCTAGGCCGTTGAACCCTGCGGCTGTCTGCCTGTCTTGGTGAGGTTTATGACTCCCTTCCTCGCCAGCCTGTAGAGGGCCTCCTTGATCACTTTTGGCGGAACGCCTAGCTCCTTGCTTGCCTCCTTCAGCTTCACTACCCCATTGTGCGTCTTGATATAGTTTAGCAGCTTCTCCTCCAGCTCCTCATAGTCAATGACTTTTGGCTCCTCAGGGGCTAGCTCTCTTACCTCTTCAGTGGCCTCCCTGAACGTCTCATTCAGTATCTCCTTAACTTCTGGGTCGATCTCTGACACCCTGAAGTTCTTGGGCATTGTCTCCCCCATGATCTGCGTCTGCCTATACAGAGTCTCTAGTGCGTCCCTTGTGCTCATCAGCTTACCGGCGACCTCCGGGCTCATGGACGCCAGGTACTCGGTGAGGCTCTGGATATACGGGTATATCCCTGAGGTCAGCTTCCTCACGGTGTCCATCTGCTTGGCCGTCTTCACCCTTGTTATCACGACCTGGAGCATCTTCTCGAGGACTGTTATCCCGTGTAGAACCTTCCTCTTAAGGGCGTAGTCGGCTGCCAGTATTTCGGCAGTGTTTATGTCTCCTTTATGCTGCGCCTTCCTTATCTCTCCTACGAGTTTGCTTAGCTCCTCCCCTATCATGAGTTTTAGCATGCTTAGCTCGTCCTTAGTGTACTGGAGCTTTAAAACTATGTCATCATAGTCCGGTGCCCCCAGAGGCGGGGTCTCATCGACGCCCACCTCAACTGGGGCGTCACCCCACTCAGTCCACCTCCCCTGGGCTCCCCTGCCGAATATCTTCTTGATTATGTCTACAACCATCTATCATAGCACCCCTACATCCTCCGAATACTATAGTAACCCCTACACTATCCTTAGCGGGGAGAGACATGGTAACACTCCGATCACACCAAAAAGCTTATAAGAAGCCCCCGCACCAGAGGAATACCTGCCCGGCCCGGCCAGAGCGGCCGGGTAACACCCGGACTCATATCGAACCCGGAAGTTAAGCCGGCCGCGTTGGGGCACCCAGTGGGGTCCGAGAGGCCCTGCAGGGGCCCCAAGCCGGGGCCGGGCACTACCTCTTCTCCCCACCAAGACCCTGGGTCTTGTACCCGTGACCGTGCTTAACCTAATTTTCCCTTGAAGCCTACAACCGCACCTGATGTGCTATGAAGGAGTGCCCCGAGTCTAGGAGACCACTAACACTACTAGCGCTCACCACTGTGACAGTCCTAGCAGCGCTCTTAGCCGTTATTATACTATCCTTTCAGCTCCCGGGGGAGCGGGTAAGGATAGTAGGGGTAGCAGCCTCAACGGGTATTGCAGCAGTATTCCTTGCATCAGGCGTAGTGAAGTTTAGAAGGCAGCACAGGCTTCTCAGGGCTATGTGCAGCCTATGCGACTCCCGTATAGTTTACGCGACTAGGAGGTTCACATACTCGTGCAGGACTAGAGATGGGGACATCCTATGTTATAGTAGTGCGTCAAACAGGGTCTACCTCGTCAGAGTGGAGGAGGTCTTAGGCGAGGAGGAGGCAAGCCCCTGGGAGCCGCTAGACTTCTACTGTGTGAAGCCTGTGAAAGGTAACTATGAGAAGGGGGAAGGTAAAGTGACGTTCAAGGGAGAGTACCTATTCTACGACTCTATCAGGAGGAAGCTCGTGAGAGCCCGTGGGGCTGTCGAATCACTTAACGAGAGGTGGCTCCTAAATGCCCCGCATGGAGAGTAGGGTTCTACTCCCGACCTTCCTAGTTATCCTGTTCTACTTGATGACCGTGGCCATCATATCGGCCACTTGGACGCCCACAACTAGGGGCGACTCAGCCCTAGTCCTAGAAGACCCCGAGAGGGCGTACATAGCGGGTGCAGCCTTTACTGGTGGGCCTGTTGGCGTGTTCACTGTTAACAACACTGCTAACATTATCGGATCGGGCTGGAACCTATCCCTCTCCCCCCTGAGAGCCCTAACAGCATGCGAGTTGGGGTACTGGGATCAAATTGTCGTAGCGGGCGTTCAAGGCACGGACAGGATTGTATCGTTGACGTCCAGAGACGGGGAGGTTAGGGGGTTCAACTTCAGCACCCCAGCGGCACCTAGGAGGTGTAGTTCTAGTGGAGACTATGTCGCGGTTCTCTTCACCGACCCGGTAGCGTCGAACTACCTACTCCTCTACGACGTAGAATCTGATGCGGCAGTACTAGTCAAGCTCCCAAGGGGAGTCCAGATGCCCAGCGGAGTAGCGGTTAACAGTGGCGGCCAGGTGGTCATTGTAGGGACAGGATACTATGCACTCATACAGGTAGACTGGGCCTCAGGGGATGCGGCGTTTAAGGCCTATAACGTGACCGTATCCGGAAGCCCCGTAAGGCTTAGAGGTGCACTCTTCACTAGTGAGGGGGGCCTAGTACTCTATGGCAGCGCCTTCCTTGAGACGGATGGCGGGGTTAGGGAGAGAGCGGTGATAATGCTCCCCGACGGTGACTGGCTTGCGATATATAGGGGTAAAGCTGCCAGCAGGGTCAGAGGCCTAGTGGAGCCCTACCCGGGAGTACTGAGGGCTATGGTGGAGATCGTCGGCAAGGAGACCGACATACTTGACCTGACAGTAGAGGGCGCCCCAAAGGGTAACACGGTCATCTCGGCAATGGCCCCCTACTCGCTCAGGGCCTCTGGAACTGCCGCCAACGGAACCCTCTGGGTTTTCGGGAACTTCTACCTCTCAGAGAAGACCTCTGAGGGCCGCAAGACAGAGACCCTTGGAGTACTCCACATAATCAGGTCGTCAACACCCTATCAGATAGGTAGCGGGCTAGACTATACGCTTGTCATGATAAAGGCGGGGAGACCCCTCGAGTTCCTCCACCCAAACATTACTGTGAGAGTGGTCGAGGACTCCAGGCTATCGTACACAACGTTCAAACCGCACACGCTATCCCTTAACGTCACAAGCTCGACCCTGAACTATAGGGTGTACGGGATTTTCGTCGACAGGACTCTGCTAGCATGCGCCCTATCAGCAGTGTTAGCCCTCCTCTACGCCCCACTGGCGGAGGCAGTTTACAAGTGGAACAGGCAGGGAGTGTAGGTCGGCGCGCCAGACGGAGCCCCGTATCATCCCCGCCCCGCTACCGGGAGCGTCTACGGGGTGAGGCCCCCGTCCAGTTATGGAGGGTCTTATCCCGGAGGATTTAAACGCTTTACCCGGCTAGTAGGGGTGCTACGATGAACACGAGGAACGGTATGACGGAGAGGTCGACTATGCTCGTAATTAGTGGGATGACTATGTTGTCCGGGTCAAGGCCGATCCTGACGGAGACCCAGACCAGGAGTAGAACCAGGGGGATGAGTAGGGCGAGGAGCCCAAGCCAGGAGAATGCGATCACCTTAAACATGTAGGCCAGACCCACATCGAACCCGGCAACTGAGCCCGCTGCTACGCCTATTGTCGAGAGGACGACCATAGAGGCCAGTGATCCGAGTACTACTTCGGTGAGGCCGACAAGGGATCTCTTGACCGCGTACTCGAAACCCGACAGGTATAGGTCTGTTGTCATCCTGCTCGCCAAAACAGAGAGCGACGCCCCGATATCCTCCATCAAGCTCGGGACTATGTGTATGACTGCCAGCCCGACTAGTGCGGCCGTGAACCTGTCATAGAGCCCGCCGGTTCCACTCTCTATAAGCCCCACTAGGATGAGGCTGAGCAGCCCCTCCCCTACAACCCTCCGTGACTCGCCACCGGTCAAGGCGTAGTAGAGGAGTGATGAGAGCCCAATGTATGCGGCAGTCACAGCTAGGAGGAGCTCAACATCTGCTCTCCCCTCGATGACGAGTGAAACAGCTACGAGGCTGGGGACAGTGCTAACGTCCCCCAGCACAGTGAGGACTGGGGCGACGTAGTTGTCGGGGTTAAGGTTGTACCGGAAACCTACAACTATAACGAGCACCGTCACGGGGAGGAGGAACAGTAGTGCAAGCAGAGCGCTGTAGGCGGCAGTTGACACGGTCTGGTAGGGTGAGTAGAGTGTCATGAAGGATACGAGTATCCCCACGTAGAGGCTGGAGGCCAATGCGAGCGTGAGTGTCCGCCCCGTCTCCCTCCCCAGCAGCTCTCCAATTCTGGGCTCAGCCGCTCCAAGGTGGAGGGCGGTCGTGAGCCTGCTAGCCATGCTCGTCATTATAGAGCCCCTCACGGCCGCCATAACTGGGAGGAGCGCTATCAGGACAGGGTTCTTCAAGAGGTAGGGGAGGAAGAAGCCGAGGAGGAAACTGTTCAGAGCGTCACCAGCATTCGCAGTCAGTAGGCCTCCAGAGATCTCAGCCACGTGCCTCCTCTTAATTGGCGGCCGTGAGGGGAGGCGAATAGCTGTGCACCCCCTGAACCCCTATCTAGTCCCTCCCTCACATTCTCTCGGGGGCCTCCACTCCCAGGAGGGCGAGACCGTTTTTGAGCGCCTCCTTGACCGTCCTCACCAGCACGGCTTTACAGTACTTCGCACCCTCAGAGGGCTCCCCTATGACGCTATCATACTGGTACCAGCTGTTGAAAACGTCTGCGAGCCCGATTAGGTAGGTGGCTAGGATCTCAGGGGCCAGGTCGTCAGCTGCCTTCGCCGCAGTTAGAGGGTATTTTAGCGCCCGTATCAGTAGCCTCCTCCTCGCCCCCTCCTTACAGGCTTCTGGGTCTACTCTGCTATACTCGATCCCCCCGAGCTTCCTCAGTATACCCGAGGCCCTAGCATGCGTATACTGGAGATATGGCCCGCTGTTCGCCTGTAAGTCTAGGGCTGCCTCCGGGTTGAACGTTATAGGCTTGGGCGCGCTGATCTGGACTAGCCTGAAACGCAGTGCAGCCCTAGCGATCTTCTCGGCAGTCTCCCAGACCCATTCCTCCGGGGAGTCTGGGTTCCTCTTCTTGACCTCCTCAAAAGCCCTATGCTTGAGCCCGTCCAGCATGTCATCTAGTTTTACTAGCGTCCCCCTCCGGGCGCTCATCTTCACGCCGGGGAGGGTGACGAGCTCGTACTCGTAGTGCACAAGGTTGACGGCCTCCCTGACGTGGCCCAGCGCCGCCAGAGCTAGCCTCAGCTGGAGCTGGCTCAGCCTCTGATCGGCCCCTATCACGTTGTACACCTTATCGGCACCCGTCACCTCGAACTTGTAGAGGGTGTAGGCCATATCCCTCGTAACGTAGAGCGTCGTGCCGTCACTCCTCCTAAGGATGAGTGGGGGGATCTCGAACCCCTTTGGGAGTTTGAAGTGTTTGAGCAGGTCGCTCTTATACTCTTTCAAGAGCCTGATGAACCTTGGGAGGTCTAACGCCTCCGCGCCCTTATAGATCGTGTAGAACGGGCTGCTCCTCGCTTCATCCAGGATCATCTCGACCCTACCACTCCAGACCATGTCACTCTCCCAGTCCCAGTCGTCGAATTCGACCCCCATCCTGGCAAGGGTGATCTTGAACCCCTCTAGAACGGCGTTAGTCATACCCCTTATCAGGCCCCTCTCAGGCTCGAGCCCGGCCTCGTACCTCCTCATGATCTCCGAAACCATGGCCTCAGGATCCTCGAGGTTGAGGATCGAGTCTACGAGCCTGTCAAAATACCCTCCGGGGTCTCCCGCCTTGAGCTCAAGGAGCCTCGCTGTGGTATGTGATAGTTTATCCTCAACGCCCCCGTCTCCACCCCTCTCCTTCTCCTTTTTAAGCATGGACACCTCCATTGCGAGGTTTGTAACCGCGTAGACCCAGCCGACGAGCTCGTCGGGCTTGACCCCATGCTTTCTAGACTCCTCGAGGGGGTCGATCCCTAGGAGTTTCACGCCGAGGGCTGCTATGGCCACCTGCTTCCCGACATCGTCTACGTAGAACCTCGTGTTAACCTTATGCCCACGGGCCCTTAGGAGCCTTGCTAGAGTATCTCCAAGGCTCATGTTCCTGGCGTGCCCCATGTGCATGGGGTGGATGGGGTTGGCGCTAGTGTGTTCGACCACTAAGGTCTTTGGTTCAGGTGTTTTCGGGGGAGTCAGTGTGAAGACTCCCCGTGACATGGAGTCTACTATTTCTGCTATCATCTTGGGGGCCTTGAACCTAAAGTTAATGTAGCCTGGCCCGGCTACTTCGACGCCTACGTAGTCTATACCCATGCCGGCTAGCTCCTCTATGAGGCCTTCGGCTAGCTTCGAAGGGTCTACACCCTTCCTCCTGAACCTTATTGCCGGGAACGATAGGTCTCCCAGCTCCTCTCTAGGCTCCGATAACAGGTAGTAGACCCTGAGCCTTTCCTCCCCGATCCTCTCCGATATTATGTCCACTATCGACAGTACTGCTCTCGTGTAGGGGTCAAGCCGCTCCCCGCTCATACACTCCCACTCCCCATCATCATTACATTAGACCGTGTTACCCCGGCCAACATTATACCCTTTCACGTATAGGATGAGCCTATAAAGCCCTGCAAACAATACCTATACCCTCATGGCGTGGACTTAACCCCTCCACATTGCAATTACTTTGAGATAGTGGAGGTGGAGGACGTATGGCTAGGGGTACAGGAATGGACATACCGTTAAGGAGGGTAGACAAGAACGTGTGGATGATCCCGAAAGGGGCGAAACCATGCATGAAAGTCCCCAGCATAATATACGCTGACGACTTCCTGATCGAGAAGATGAAACAAGACCTAACACTCGTACAGGCAGCAAACGTCGCATGCCTACAAGGAATACAAAAGTACAGCCTCGTAATGCCAGACGGACACCAAGGCTACGGCTTCCCAATAGGCGGAGTGGCAGCAATGAGCATAGAAGAGAACGGCGTAATAAGCCCTGGAGGCGTCGGCTACGACATCAACTGCCTCGCCCCCGACACTGAGATCCTGACGGATCTGGGGTTCAAGGTTAAGATCAAGGATCTACCCGGGGTCGCAGATAAGAGCAGCTTAAAGGTCTACACGGGAGGCGGCGAGGAGAGCACTAAGGTCATGTTCGTGGCCGTCAGGAGGCTGGAACCAGACGAGAAGGCCGTTAGACTCGTAACGGAGACAGGCAGGGTAATCGAGGGGAGCACGGATCATCCAGTCTTAACGGTCAATGGCGGGTACAAGAGGATGGATGAGATAAAACCGGGCGACATGGTAGTAGTCTACCCCTTTGAGGGCGTGGAGTACGAGGAGAGACAGGGAATCATACTGGGAGAGGAGGACTTCGAGGATGCGGATCCCCAGACGGTCAAGTTCCTAAAGGAAAAGCGGCTACTACCACTGAAATGGGACGACACGAGGCTCGGGCTGCTGGCCAGGATCCTGGGATATGCACTAGGAGACGGCCACCTAGGCCTAATGTCTGGGAGGTTAACCCTCTCATTCTATGGTAGAAAGGAGGATCTCGAAGAGCTGAAGAGGGATCTCGAGAAGCTAGGGATAAAGGCGGAGCTCTACGAGAGAAGGAGGAGCTACAGGATAACGACAGCAACAGGAGAATACGCGGGAGAGTCAGAGAGCGCCGAGCTAAGGGTATCGAGCAGGAGCTTCGCCCTGCTCATGAAGAAGCTAGGCATGCCCGAGGGTAGGAAGGCCGAGACCCGCTACACGGTTCCAGCCTGGGTGAAAGAGGCCCCACTATGGGTGAAGAGGAACTTCCTCGCCGGCCTCTTCGGCGCGGACGGGAGCAAGCCCATAGTGAAGGGCAAGACACCGCTACCCATAAGCCTCACGCAGTCAAAGAGGAGGGAGCTAGTCGATAGCCTGAAAGAGTTCATGGAGGAGATCGCCGGCCTCCTTAGAGAGTTTGGGATAAGAGACACTGTCATATACGAGGTTGAATCGGCAAGACAAGACACCATAACTCTGAGGCTCTCAATAGTAGGAGAGGAGAACATCAGGAACTTCCTGGCAAGGATAGGCTACGAAGTCTCAACGGAGAAGAAGGTAGAGGGCCTAAGAGTACTTGGCTACCTCAAGCTAAAGGAGGCGGTAAAGAAAGCGAGGCGTCAGGCCGAAGAGACCGCCAGGAAGGTCTACACCGAGACCGGTAGCATAAGCAAAGCCCACGCAGCCGTCGCTACACTTGTTAACAGGAGGTTCGTTGAGAGAGCAGTCTACAACGGGGTAGAGGAGGCTAGGCCTCCTAGGGAGTTCCCCGACTACCAGGAGTATGTCAGGGAGAGGGCTGTAGGAGATACTGGCTTTGTAGCAGAGAAGGTAGTGAGGGTCGAGCTATACGAGCCCGAGTACAGGGAGTTCTACGACGTCGGCGTCCACCACGAGGGCCACAACTTCCTCGCCAACGGCGTGGTAGTGCACAACTGCGGAGTAAGGCTAATCAGGACAGACCTCACGGAGAAGGAGGTCAGGCCCAGGATTAAGGAGCTTGTTGACACACTATACTACAATGTCCCGAGCGGTCTGGGGAGTACTGGTAAGTTGAGGCTCAGCCTTGATGAGCTGGACAGGGTTCTTAATGAGGGTGTTATGTGGGCTGTCAGTAAGGGTTACGGGTGGAGCGAGGATCCCGAGTACTTGGAGGAGCGTGGGAGCTGGAGTCTTGCCGATGCTAGTAAGGTTAGTAGGAGGGCTAAGGAGAGGGGTAGGGCCCAGCTTGGCACTCTGGGGAGTGGTAACCACTTCCTCGAGGTTCAGGTTGTAGATAGGGTATATGATGAGCAGCTCGCGAAGGCCCTAGGCCTCTTCGAGGGCCAGGTCACCGTAATGATACATACGGGGAGCAGGGGCCTAGGCCACCAGGTCGCTAGTGACTACCTACAGATCATGGAGAGGGCGATGAGGAAGTACGGCACGATACCCCCGGACAGGGAGCTTGCGAGCGTCCCCTTCAACACGCCCGAGGCCCAGGACTATGTGAGGGCCATGGCGGCGGCGGCAAACTTCGCCTGGACGAACAGGCAGCTCATAACACACTGGACACGGGAGAGCTTCAAGGCCGTGTTCCACAGGGATCCCGACATACTGGGCATGAAGATAGTGTACGACGTGGCCCACAACATAGCCAAGCTGGAGGAGCACACCGTCGACGGGAAGAGGATGAAGCTAATAGTACACAGGAAGGGCGCGACAAGGGCCTTCCCACCAGGACACCCAGAGATCCCCAAGGCCTACCAGAGCGTCGGACAGCCAGTCCTAATCCCCGGAAGCATGGGCACAGCCAGCTACGTACTCATAGGCACAAGGGAGGGATGGAAGAGCTGGTACACAGCCCCCCACGGAGCGGGAAGGTGGATGAGCAGGGCGAAGGCGAAGAGGACAAAGAGGTACCACGAGGTGGTGAGGGAGCTGGAGGTCAAGGGCATATACCTGAGGGCGAGCAACAAGAGGACAGTAGTAGAGGAGATGCCAGAAGCGTACAAGGACGTCGACAGGGTAGCGAAGGTGGCACACGAGGTAGGAATAGGGAGGCTCGTGGCAAGGCTCAGGCCGATAGGTGTGACGAAAGGTTGACCTCGAATAAGAAGGGGACAGCTTGTTAGTTATAGATTTTGCCTGTTAAGCCTTTTTATCCTTTATATGAGTGTCTCCTTGTAGTTATACTGGGCCTAAAGATATTAATTAGGTAGGGCACCTCTACATTGTAATGCACAGCAGAGGGGTGTTAGATATGTCGAGCCCTGTTCAGAGGATACTTGCAGACATGACTCGTAGTCCAGGTGTGGTTGCTATTTTCATTGTGAGTAAAGAGGGTTTCGTGATTGAGAAGGCCGCGACAGGTACCCTCAATATTGACGAGGACGCCCTGGCGGCTATGATAACAGCAGTCTATGGTTCAACCACACAGCTAGGCCAGGAACTGGAGATCGGGAAACCCGAAATAACAACGTTAGAGTATCCGGGTCACTATCTCTTAGTCAATGACATGGGAGAGAACTTACTAGTAATGCTAGCCGATAGGAGTAAGGCAGTCCTAGGGAGGCTGAGGTATGAGCTAAAGAAGCAGGCGCCAAGGATAGCCAATGTCCTCTAATATTTTAACCAGGGGTGATATGAGAGTATGAGCGATGGCTATAAGGAGGGAGAGTTTACATTGGCTGAGAAGGTAGAGATCCCGAGTGGTCTCCTAAATGCTATAGTTGCAGGCTACCAGATCGCACTCAGCAAGACTCTAGGTGCAGGCGCTGCTGCGATGACCCAGCTACTCATAAAGCACATAGGGGACTTCCTCGAGGAGATGCTTGAGGAGATTGGATTCGAAGTCCACAACATAGAGGACCTATCCAAGGATCTACCGGAAGCGTTCAAAATGCTTGGCATAAGCGATAACGTGGAAGTGGAAACACCTTCAAACGGAACCTCTACTGGCGACAAGTATATTATTAAGATAAACGACAGTATATTCAAGCCAGTAGCTAGGCTATTACACAAGAAAGGTATACCATTCACGCTAAGCCCAGAATCATTCATCGCAGCAGCCATAGTCAGAAAGGCGATTAGAAAGAAAAAACCTGACGCCCAGGTAAGAGTAAAAGTACACCCACAAAAGACTCCAGACGAGCCACTAGTAATTGAGGTGATAGTGAGGTAGGAAGTGCATTGCCAGACAACACAAACGATACCCCAGAGACCTACACAATCGACCCACAAACACTAGCAGACTTTGCATCAAAAATAGATGGTATCGAGTACACCGTTATAGTCTCAGACGAGGGCTTTCCACTAGCATTCACGGGTATAGACAAGTCGAAGGCGGAGACAGCAGCAGCCTTAGCTGTCGACCTAGTGCTAGCAAGTAGTGAGACCATAATGGAGCTGATAGTGGGTAAGTCTGGGAACGAGGTAATAGTAGACACTGGTGAGGGGAAAGTAATAGATGTCGCTAAAGCAAAAAACATGATAACTCTAGTAATGGGTCAGAGAAATGCTGCAGAAAGTGTGACACAACGGTTCAAAGACGCCCTAACAGGTAGGCACATTAAATGTCCCTATTGCGGGGAAGACCTAACACTTCAAACATACAAATGTCCAAAATGTGGTAAAACATACCCGTTCGTAAGCCCAACATGCCCCCACTGTGGAGCAATAGAAAAAATCAAGAAATGCCCCCACTGTGGGAGGCTAATCAGCTGGAATGGTAAACCGATAAAAGAAGTCACAGACCCTGTAATGGCGAGGCTTGCCCTACTCGAAGGAGTGCTAGGTGGGGTAATGGTAGCTATGGGGGCAATGGCACTCACAAGCAACCCCCTGGCAGTAGTTGGAGGCGGCGTACTCGGCGGAATACTGACAGGAGCGCTAATCTATAAGGCTGCACCAAAGAAATACATTGTGGAAGGAGAATAACTTAGGTGGCCCAAAGAACTTCTATACTTCTATACCAATTCTCTAATATTCTTATATTTTGTTTTTTCTTCTAAAAATAATAAGATATTATCTATATTTTCAAAACAGTGGATTTCAACTTGTTCCCTAGTGACCTTAACTACAGCATAACTACAATCAGATATCCCAGTTCGGAGCATACATAGATAATGAGAAATACCAGTAGCATCTCCCTTCAACTCAATTATAGCGAACCCTTTTTCTTCCAGGGCTTTTTTAGGATCCTCAGGTAGGATGCAATTCCCTTCAGCACACTCTCTCCAGACAAGGCCAAAACACTTCTTCAACAGGTAATCGTCCCTGCTTGTAGAGGTGATTCCAGAACCTCCACCGGACTCTCCTTGAGGTGCAAGAGTGATCCTAGTTCTTGGCATTTTAGACGACTTTACTTCTACCTCAGACATCTTCTTTTTCTCTTTAATTTCTAAACCTAATATTGAACTAATAGACTCCGCAAGTCTGTTAGGTTCAATATTGTGTACCTTAAATCCCAACTGCTGACATACTTCTGCGTCATATGCTGCAGCTACAGGAGACGTGACGAATTTTTCAAGCATCACTTTATATAGACCCTTAAGGTTCCTGAGTTCGCTTGAGTTGCACACCATCTGGATCTTATCTTTATAGACCCAAATACGACACTCATATGTTCCGGTATCACTCATTAGAGTAAATAAAATAAGTATAATATTTTTATTAGAAATAAGTTTATATGATGAATTAATTTGTTCTAATATTGTATTATATAATTCATATTTATTATTAACATAAAATATTTTAGTCTCAACATATTCTTTAAAAGAAAACCTCGGCAATCTCTCATCCATTCTTCATCATCCTCTTCTTAGGTAGGTGCCATTATTACTTGCAGGTGCTTCCAGGGATCACATCAGTAGGTTAGGGTTTAAACCTTTACCAACACGTCTATATAGATAATAATAAAATATAATATTATTCAGGATAATCTGGTATAACAGATACATACCCCGCGACCTTGAGTTTAAAAACATGAAGGCCAAACTAGACAGAAAAGCAAATTGCCTCTCTACGTGCATAAACATATAAACGCACCCCGGGCCTTCCTCGCAGGAGTAGGTGTGGGTGGAAAGAGTAATGCTCGGAGTGGTGCCCGGGGATCAGTACTATAGAGAACTCGTATCAAGCGTCTTGCTAGGTATCACTAAAACCGAAGAAGTATCCAATACTCACACTAAAAAATATGTCTCTAAGAGTCTGTTCCATGCAACTGCAGTAGCAAGCAAGTTAGCCGGTAGAAGTAACAAGCGCGTGGTCATAGCGTTCATGGATAGCCTTTACAGTGGAGTTGTTATGATAGTCAATCCCCCTTCAGTTGTTTCAGACCCTACCAATGCTGTAGTTCTTTGTCGTGTGGAGCTAGGCATGGTCAAGGATTGTAGTGTAGCGGAGACGAGCAAGCTTTGGGCTCTAACTAGTGGACTCCCAGCTAGGATCTACCTCGTCCCTCTTTATTACGGGGGGGGGGGAGCAGCGAGTTAGTTAGACAGGCTAGCCGATAAGACTATCTCTTTTTACAAAATCCAGATCCGTGTCATGCCCCTTTTACTTCCGCCATGCCCACTCATCACTTTATGGCCTTACAGTGACGCTCATAGCATATCGCACGGCGCATATGGTTACCCCAGGACAGAGAAGATGAAGTACTATAAGAAGTACTACAGGAGGATCGTTGGTATCCCTTCAATAGACTTCGTGGTAAGTCCTACACCTTCAAAGGGGTGGATCATAGAGTTATACGGCAGTGCTGCGATGCTTCTAGCTCATCATGCCATAGCGGAGGCGGCGGGACGTGGTTTAGTAGCGGTCGTGCACGTGCAGGACTTCGGCGGCTTCGACCCCTACCTTGTGAGGCGCCTCGCCCGTGCACGGGGGGTTAGCGTTGATAACGTGCTCATAGCCCGGGCATTCCGGCTACAGGACGTTGCACCACTAGTCGAAGAGGCCTCCAGGACGGGTGCGAGGACAGTCGTGGTCATAGACCCCTACCACTACACCCCCCGCTCCCCCCGGGACTACTGGAGGCTCACCCCGATAACTGCGGCCCTCCGTAACGCTGCCAGGAGGGCCCTGGTGGTGGTGGCTAACAGGGTGGGCAAGTATGGGCGCCTCCTCCCTGAGGGGGGCAACTTCCACCACCATAGCGTCCACGTCATAGTTAGAGCCTGGGAGACTGGGCGCGGCGTCATGTTAGAACTCGTAAAACACCCCTACAAGCCCGCCCCAAGGAGGGCCTTAGCGACCTGGGCAGAGGTGGGGGTGGCGTGGAGGTGGGCAGGACGGCGAAGCCTACTAGAGTACTTGTAGCGGCAGAGCTTGAGAGGCTCCACCGGCTAGCCAGACACCTCCGCGACCCGGAGGACAGGAGGAGGCTGGAAAAGCTGTTAGAGGAGGCTGACAGGGTGCTCGAGGCCTACCGCTACCAGCCTATGTCCGACCCCCTCGAGCCCCTCCTGATCGCAATGATCCTCGGGCTCGCTAGGAGGGTTGAGGAGCTTGAGAGGGGGTGCGGGTGCCGTTAACCGGGGGGTTAACAGGATCGCCCCCACAGTTAGAGGAGTACTACTAGACGCCTCCCCCGGGAGGGGGAGAATAACCCTCACAATAGCCTCAGACAAGGGCCTACAGAGGGCTACCGTAAGGGCCAGCTACAGGCTCCACCTCACACCAGCCAAGGCAAGCGCCCACGAACTAGCCCAAGGCCTCCAGCAGGACTGGCTAGAGGCCTGGGTGGAGGAGTGGCTTAAACCCCCCTGGTACCATGAGAGGGCTGAGATCGTAGTAGTCGAGTCCCCCGACCCCCGGATCCTAGCAGAAGCCGCCAGAGGGCTGGAGGGCCTGGGAGTTGCTAGGAGGGTAAACACGTACCCCGGCCCCCTAGCGGAGGCACTATGGAGGTACAAGCTCCCCCCAGGATACCCGGTCGAGGCCGGGGATGGATCTGCCAGACTCCTAGAAGAACCCTGGAGTGGCTGGAGGCCGCCCCCACCCCTCAGGGTAGCCCATGTAACAGCGTGGAGCTGGCACGGCCCCGCTACCCTGCTCGAAACGCCACGGTACTATACGGTAGAGTGCAACGGGGAGATATGGAAGACGGAAGCCTCCGGGGAGGTGCTCGACCTGCTCAGAGAGTGCACCCCCCATATAGTGGTGGCGAGGCCCGAGGACAGGGCCCACCTACCCCCCTTCAGGGAGGGGAGGTGGCTCTGGTTCGACCCCACAGCAAACCTCGTATCCCCACGGGGACTCCTTGAGTGGATGAGGGTCTCATGGCTCCCCTACACCATAGCCCACGGGGCCCCGATAGGGAAGATCCTCACAGCAGCGGAGGCTAGGAGGGCCTACAGGAGGCGCCTCATCATAGACCCCCAGACACCCAGGCATGAGCGGTTCCGCCCACTCCAGGGACTAATAGCCCATGACATGGCAGGGGCCTCCAGGATCCCCCGGCCAGGCCTCTACTGGGGCGTAGTCCAGCTCGACTTCACAAGCCTCTACCCGAGCCTCATAAGCCTCCACAACATTAGCGCGGAGACAGTAGACAACCCCTACTGCAACGGCACAAACCCGGCTCCAGACTACGCCTCACACAAGGTCTGCCAGTCCCCACGGGGCCTGGTGGCGGAGGTTCTCCGGGAGCTAGTGGAGAGGAGGGCCCAGGCTAAGAGGGCTGGGGACAAGGAGGCCTCAGAGGCGCTCAAGTGGATCCTAGTCTCGGGCTTCGGCTACCTGGGATACAGGAACAGCCTCTTTGGGAGCATAGCAGCATACGAGACTGTGACAGCCCTAGCCAGGCAGGCACTCTCTGCTGCGGAGAGGGTGGCTGAGAGCGTAGGCTACAGGCTGGTGCACAGCATAGTTGACAGCATATTCGTCCAGAAAGTAGACCCCGAAGCGCCACCCCCAGAGAGGCTCGCCCAGATGATCCACTCAAAAGTCGGAGTACCCCTCAAGGTCGAGGCAGAATACACGTGGCTCTACATACCCCCAACCCTAAGGGGTGAGGGGGCGGTAAACAAGTACTACGGGGCTCTAAAGGATGGCGGGGTCAAGATGAAGGGCATAATGGCGGTGAGAAGTGACACTCCACCAATAATAAAGGGGGCCCAGACGGCAGCGATAAGGTCACTCGCGAAAGCCAGGAGCCCCACACAATGGCCCCTGACCCTGAAGGAGGCCTGCGAGAGGATAGACAACTATAAGGAAATAATAGCAACGGGGAGGGCCCCACCCAGGTCACTAGTAATAGAGAAGCGCCTCAACCCCGAGGCACAACGCAGCACCCCGTGGAGGAGGGCAGCGGGGCAGGCACCAGTACAGCCCCCCAAGGTCAGATACATAATAGCCCCCCGGGGAAAGCCCCACCCCGTATGGCGCGGCCCGCCACAAGCCTATGACACAAGCTACTACCTCAAACTACTCCAAGCCGCAGCCAGAGAGCTACCACAATGCCCACCTGCAACCCTTAATACATCGCGTCAAGAAACTCCCCCAAATCCCTTACCCCTTCTCCTATAGTAACTACCGGAAAACCCGGTATCGAGGTGTCCCCTGCAGTGAACGTCAACACCCTAGAGCTAAAGAGCAGGATCTTGGGGGCAGTTTACGGCGCCGTCCTAGGTGACGTCATAGGAGTCCCCTTCGAGTTCCTCCCTCCAGAGAAGATCAGGATACCTACACCTCTAAAGGAGCTCCCAGGAGGAGGCCCTCACGGGCAGGAGCCGGGGGTGTGGAGCGATGACTCCTCCCTCCTACTAGCCACAGCAGACGCTCTAGCTAAGCAAGGCCTAAGCCTGGAGGCGGCGGCTGAAGCCTTCCTTAAGTGGTATACTCGTGGGGAGTACACCTCGAAGGGCATAGTGTTTGATATAGGTTTTACGACCCAGACAGCCCTCCAACGGCTACTCCGGGGCGCTAGGCCAGAGATGGCGGGGGTGGAGAGGCCGAGCTGTGGGAGTCTCATGAGGATACTCCCGGTCTCCCTCTACACGGCTTGTGACCCATTGGAGGAGGCAGTTGAATGGGCTCATAGGTACTCAAGGATAACCCACAGCCATCCTGAGGCGGAGATGGCGTGTGGCCTCTATACGGCGATAATCCACCTACTACTAAGGGGTGAGAGCAAGCAGAGGGCTATTCGTGGTGCTGGCAGGCTCCTCGACAGCTACTACGCACGTCTGGACAGGTATAAGAGCCGTGTAGGGGTGTTCCAGTATCTCAAGCGCCCGGATAGTCTCGTGGGTAGGGAGTACTGGTTCAACCATGAATGGGAGGCCTGCTACGCCCCCAAGACACTGGAGGCCTCTGTCTGGGCGTTCCTAAATGGAGGGGACGTGCTGGAGACCATCATACTAGCGATCACCCGAGGCTATGATACAGACACGGTCGCCACCGTCGCAGGCGGCCTTGCAGGTGCCTACTACGGCCTCAACAGGATACCGCACCGCCTACTCCAGCAGGTCAAAGGCTACACACTACTAACAAGGACAGCTCAGGAGCTTGCTGAGGCAGTGCTAAATAGGTGTGGCGACGCTATATAGTGACAACGCGGATCACCACAGCTGTTCAGCGTTCCATGCATAGCGATTCTACTAAGATTCTACATAATACATATACGCACTCCTCATAACAAAAAACCGGGAGAGAGTATGACCCACGCAGCCAGACACCAACTCACCATTAAAGGTGCAATAGCCGAGCGGATCAAGGCTGAGGCCAAGCGGTTAGGGATAACCCCTGAGGTGTACCTCGCCGACATGCTAGCTCAGGGCAAAGACCCCCAGGTAAGGGCGGAGCTCTATATCGAAGCCTCCACTACACTACTGGAGCAGGCAGAGGCTGAGCTGGAAAAAGGTGACATCAGACAGGCGGCTGAGAAGCTCTGGGGCGCTGCAGCACTCGCCGTAAAAGCCTACGCAGCACAACGCGAGGGGGTTAGGCTCACCAGCCACGGGGAGCTATGGAGCTACACACGCAGGCTTAAGGAGGATCTTGGCCCCTGGGTCTACGACTCTTGGAATGCTGCGACAGCAATGCACACCTGCTTCTATGAAGGGTGGTGCACGAAAGACCATGTAGCTGAGGCCCTGGAGAAGGTCAAGAAACTTGTCGTAACTGTCAGAGAAAAAATAAGGGGGAGCCAGGTCAAGCATGGATGAGAGCATCCAGCACCTCGAGAAGCTCCTCCACCACCCGGCACGACCATACAATGAAATTGAGCGCGCACTCAGGCATCCAAGGCTCGAAAGGGCAGCCAGAGACAAGCTCATAATACAGCTCCTCCTCCTGCGCCTCCCGGCGGCCCCCACTACTCCTTCCACTGGCGTATCCAGCTATGACCTCCGCAGCCCTTCTCCCCAGCCTCTGGCCAACTACCTCCATAAGGGCGGCCTGCTTACTCGAACAATACCTGTGGCACTCCAATGCAGTATCGAGTAGCCTCTCAGCGCTCCCGCTATGGGCGGCTTCCCTGAGATTCTCGGTGCATATGCCGGTGAAGGTCTTAACACTATAAGGGTTCCATCCGGCCCTGTATCCCATTCTATGGGCAAGCTCCTCTCCGTCACTCAGTATCTGTGTGATCGCCTCCATCATATCAGCAGCAAGCCCTCCTAGCGCACACACAGGCTCGCCAAAAAGGATCTCGACACCACCCTCACCGCCAGCATCCAGCAGGCAGACAAGCTTCTCCTCACACGCCAAACACTCCCCTCCCGCATAGGCGAGCCTCAGACTGCTCCTCCCCCACATTCACTCCTCACAACTTCAATGACAACATCATCAACATTGCCAGTAGGCCAATAGCCCAGGCCCTCCCCTAGCAGGCGCATCTCCCTCACTGTTCGACCCATAACTAGGATCCTACCCTCAACACCGTACAAGACAGCATCAACAATAGAATATGCAGAATGTACGGCGAGCCGGTAGAGCAGCCGCCAATAAACCCTTAACAGGGGCCCCCGACCAATAGCGGGAGACCACCCGCCACCAAATAATAACTTGACACCCACACCAACGAGCAAGCCAACCACAACTACAACCGCCTTCACAACAACGACTGAAAACACCAGTAAAAGACAACCCACAGCTCCAACTAGACGCCTCCTACGATACCCTCTCAAGAACAGAGCATAACCACCACTAGACCCACCCAAAGATAGCCCCCACAGGCATAACCCCTCGAACACCACCTCCCCTCTCCTATACCTCTCTAGAGGCGAGTGGAGAAGTGATGCGGCAGGACAATACTGCAGGCGTCACGTTAATATCAATAACAATAGTTTTCAACAAACTTCTTCACATTTATCTCTATCCTAAAAGTTGCTATCTATGTTATCTAGATTATAGATTACTGAACCCATTACTGCACTCAAGAATCCCTCAATAACAACGAGCACATGCCAGGCCCAACACGCCGCTAGACACAGCACTGCTCAAGGGGAAGGCTGTGGTTAATATGTTTTGCTCACAAATTGTGAGCCCCGTTTATATAGACAATAACATGTTATAGATAAATTGAGTTAAAACACCGCGAGGTGGCTTGGGTGCGTAGGGAGAGGTTGCTTAGGGTCTATAGTCTGATGCTCATCCTAGCGTTCCTAGCGTCTACAATAACGATATCTACTGTTTCGGCGGTGAGTGATTCACTTCGGGTTAAGATTAGTAGTGATGCTATCCGGGAGCTCGGTCTTGATAATGGTTATGTTGTCAATGTTGTCACATTATCAATTCCAGGTGTCACAGTTCTAACCCCTGACAAGGTCGTTGTGGACGAGGACTCCAAAGAGCTACAAATAGAGTTCCGAGACATAGACAAATACACTCAACAAATAAACAGAAACATGATGAACCCAGAGCTTAGACATGTAGTACCAGTATTATATATTAACCTTATTGACTACAATAGTGGCATATCATATAGTATATCTATATCTACCCTGTCATTAAATATCGTCGAGGAGGTAAAGAAACACCCGCGAATGAGCACATTCAATATAATTAACGCTGCTAAAGAGGAGACTCTTAACGATCCATATAAGATCATAGAGGTCAAGAAAATAGTATTAAATAAAGAAGATATTAAAATAATGAAAAAATTTAATTATATTGATGAATATAATATAAAACTAATAAATAATAAAATAAAAAAGTTAATGGATAAAATCCCAGAGCTGAGACCAGCAACCGCAACATGTTCTTGGGATGGCGAATACCCTTACACCGGCACCGGGATATTCCAGGAAATAAATCATACCAAGTACAACATGTTGAAACAGGATATTCCAGAGTGGTGGTATGAGAGGTATATACAGGTAGACTATTACGATGACGCTGAAGATGACTACGACCGACTGGTAAAAGATCTCTTTTCGTCAGTCTATTACGTGGACAAGAGTAGCTATAGCGACATCAACGATGCTGTTAGAACGTTAATGTCATATATAGTCGACCAGTACCCTGGAGATTATCCAATGAATGATCTAGTAGGTATTGTAACTATGGACACTTTCGTGGGACTAGACCAGTGGCACAACACCAAAGATGACCCTCCAGACTATGGTGTTAAGGAGATCGACCTACCCATCTTCCGCTACGTTTACAATAGTAGATTAAGTGATGACGATGGCGAGAAACTACTAATAGATGTAATACTCCACCTAAAGGAGGTTCAAAGCATACAGAGCGGCCTAATGTTTGCTGGATTCCAACTTACACAGAGCGAGAACATTAACAATACTCAACAAGAAAATAGGATCCTACTGTCCGCAGAGCTCATAAACGGTTCTGATAGGACGGTTGGAACCATACTTATTAGGAGTGCTCTTCTGACATATGGTGAAGACTCGATTATAATAAGATGGATAACAGACAATATCACATGCAACGGACACGACTACTATCTGCTCACACCTATTGCGACAATATTACCAGTATACAGCGTAATATATGGGGTGGAAGATATAGTCAACGAGACAGCGCAGGCCATAACGGATCCCTTTGAAGGCTTCAATAAAAACTCGTTAATAGAAGATTATTATTCGTGGATAGAAGATAAAGAGAAGCCCAGGGGTCACCCTGAGATCCTAATAGACATTAGCGCGCATACCCTCTTGGTTAACGTGTCAGTAGGTTATAATTCTCTCATAGATATTCCCCCCGTGCTTCAGCCTATAGTTGATCTTATGCTAGGCGCAATAGGGGGAAAGATGGGGTTTATAATAGGTTTCACTTATTCACTACTATCAAGTATTAATACAGTGAAAATAGAGACCAACGCTCTTTCGGCGACATTTGACTTCTTGCTACGACAAACAGGAAGCCTCTCTTCGGATGTTAAAATAGAGACCTATTTCTATAACACGTCAGCAAGGTATATGTTTGATGGCGAACAATTCTATAATCTAATAAAAATAAATGTTAAATATGCTTATTCATCAAACCCACCTCCCCAACCACCCTGTGGGCCATCAGCATGCCCAGAACAAAATAAATGATTTTCTGTAATATTAAATATTTATATTTTTTAGTTAAAATATATTAAATTATTAAATAAAAATAATATGGGAAAGATTGCTATGTAATCTTGGTTTTCCTGGTTCTCCCTCTGGCGTTACACCTATGGACACGGCGGTTTTGAGGTGATGCTGCATTGTTTTATGGAGTATATATTGTTAGTTGACTTGTTAGGGTTTCCTTGAATTATATTCGTGTTAGAGATGTGGATTACATATTTGTGGTTAAAGGCTTCAATGATCCCCTATTCAAATGTGGTGGCTTGTGATGCGGAAGCTCTTGGTGGTTATCCTCGGTTTAACTGTTGTGGGGCTCGCGGCGGGGATGGGCTCTTACTTTGCCTATAAGGAGGGTCTGGCCTGCATACCGGGTGAGGAGGCGCGGTTTCCATTGGAGGATGGGGGGGTCGGCTCGTATCCGGGTTCCTCGGGTCTACCATCGGTTGGGGGAGAGGGCCTGTTTGAATGTCAGAAGGTTTATGGTGTGGAGGGATCTAGGATCTTGGGCTTTCACTTCTCTGAGCTCGCTCCAGTTTATTTCATGGCTCTCTTAGCCGTGTCTTTCCTGGCGTTCCGTGGGGCCTTCACACTATTAGCTCTCAGGGTTCAGTTGGTTCTCTATATGGTGGGGTTTTTGCTTTGCCATATCTCTGGTTTCTTGAGTATAGGGCTGGCGCGATATGTGTTTACTGCACGATTATGCATACAATTATAATTTTAAATATAATTATTATAATTAGAATATTATGAGGAGAGCGAAGACAAACCGTCGAGAGCTTATAAGTTTTACTCACAAATTGTGAGCACCACATAAAAGGTCTCCTTAAAGGTTCAGTATAAATGCATTCAACCGTGGGGGGTTAAATGGGTAAAGGCCGACTAACCCGGGTCTATGCAATCGCGCTTATCATCGCATTCTTAGTATCTACATTACCATTAACCATATTGACAATATCCGCTAAAGACTCCCTGATGATTAGGGTTAGTGGGGAGGCGATCAAAGAGCTAGGCCTCCAAGGAGGATATCTGGTTAATATTGTTACTCTAACAATTCCAGGTGTCACAGTCCTCACTCCCGATAAGGTCGATGTGGATCAAAGCACGGGTGAGCTGGTGGTTGAGTTCGAGGGAGTGATCCAATACATCCAACAGGCAACTAGGGCCGTAGAGGGCTCGAACCGATAGTATCCGCTTCCTACACTCTACATCAATCTTGTCGATTACAACAGTGGAGACTCATACAGTATAACCATATCAAGCTACACCCTGAACTTGCTGGAGGAAGCGGAAAAAGCATCCACACACTGACAGGGCTAGTCTAATAAAACATGCTAGGGAGAAAACCGTTATGGATCCCCTCATATTGTTGGAGGTTAACAGTGTCGATATAAATGCCTATGACTCCAGGATATTACATAAATTTGGATTTATAGATAAAATTAATATAAAAGATATTAATAATAGAATAAGACAAATAGTGAAAAAATACCCAGAGTTCGGCCTAAACAGCGCCACCTGCTCATGGGATAGAGAATACCCTCATATGGGCACACATCTACCAGCAGGTGGATCACAAAAAGTTCGCCATGCTAACGCGAGAAGTGCCGAGGTGGTGGTATGAAAGATATGTGGAAGGTAATGACAGGGACTCCGCCTAGGATGACTACATAAGGCTTGTCAGAGATATCTTCTCATCGATATACTATGTGGAGAAGGATGCTTACAACCATGACCTCAACAACGCAATACAAGCACTCACAGAATACATAGCAACTGGAGACCCCATCAAAAGCGGGATAGCTGAAAGACTAACTGGGGTAATCCCTGTTGACTTGTTCATAGGTAGGGATGAGTGGAGAGATACATGGAGCACATCGCTACACCATGGAACGGTTAATATTGACCTCACTAAGAGGAGGATGACCGGAACCCTCATACCTCTCCCCGGGGCTAGGCCGTTGTACTGGGCTACAACTAACAATTAGCTTAAAAGCAGAGCACCCCTTATCGGTGGACGTGCTAGCAGTCATCTCTGCAAATCCAGTTGCTTATGTACATGCTTATCCCTCTGGGATCCAGTATGTGTGTGATGATGTTGAACACCATCGGGTTTTTAACGGCTAGTTCACTCAGCAGATTTGACGTTCTCACCCGCGGTTTGATGTCTAGTATGGTCACTCTAACACTGCTCGGGTCGGCCCTTGCAAGCTCCTCATATATGAGTTTTCTTAGACGGCGACTTCTCGGGTAGTTCCATTCGCCGTCGGTTATAGCTAGTATGTTGACACGGCCGTACCTTTTTATGAGCTCTCTCAGGGCATATCCTATGCTGCTATATACCTTGTCGTTTCTATTCTCTAAGTATTCGGCTATGTCCTCCCATTCCGTGCTCCCCAAGCCAATGCTGGGGTGAACCTCTTCGATATTATCAGAACCGCAGATATATACTTTTACGGCCGGACATCTCTCGGAGGCCTCCTCATCCACTTTTGTGAGGAGCTGCAGGGCCTCCTTCACTGTTTCCAGCGCCCCAGTCATGTACATGCTTGGAGATACGTCTATGAGCAGTATTTTCATGCAGTCATCAAACACGGCGTCCCACCTTGACGCACGGTGACTCGTGTTATCTGCATATACTTGAGAATAGCCCAAGAAATAAATAGGTTTAGGCCTATCCCTCAAAAATGATGTAGTAAAAATTTTGCAGGGGTGACTCATACTGTCCTCAGAAGCTTCCAGCTCATCGAAGTCAGGCTCAGAGGCACAGGCCGGGATCCACGCCCTATACATTATCGGGCTCGGTGGGGCTGGCACACAGATCACGGGGCTCCTCGCAAGAGAACTGAGAAATAAGAAGGGTGTCATAACAAAGTTCAGAGTTATTGACATAGCCAATGATATGATAGGCCAGGCATTGAGGAACGGGTGGTTGAAGAACGAGGAGACCCTAGTACTTTACAACCCACAGATAGAACCCTGGCTCAGGAACCCGCAAAGGGCCTTGTCCCGTGGAGGGTGCGACTTCTACCCAAGCGAGTATGAGCACGCACTAGATCTGCTCAAAGGAATCTCTCCAAACCATGGAGCCGCACGCTTCAGAGTAAACGCCAGATTCCTACTGAACTGTGTACCAGGAGTCAGGGATCTAGTAGTGAACGCGATAAAGAATGACCTACAATCAATCTCTGACTATGTAGAGTCCAGAGCTCTACCGCGTGAGAGGCTGAGCCTGACAATATGGGTCGTATTCTCCCTAGGGGGAGGCACCGGTAGTGGTATATTCCTAGATGTACTTGATATAATCAAAGGCCTAGTAAGCTCCTACTTTTTTGGAGGAGGTAAGAGCGTATTCCCGTTAGCAATAGTTCCCAACGAGCCAACACCTTACAATGACCATATTTATATGGCAAACGGATATGCGGCACTCGCAGACCTGGTATGTAAATTATCAACTGAAGAGTCAAAACCCTATGATGCCTTCTTCCTAGCCGGCTTCAACGACGCAATGTCTGAAGAAATACAGTCTTCACTCGACGATAAGATCGTGAGATTCATAACCACAGTGCATAAGATACCTGTAGGGGGAGCAGGCCAACTAGACTGGGCTAACATTCTACAGCTAGGGCAAAACGTGGCAGGCGTTCTGGGGGAGGACTTCTTCTTCACAACCTTCGACTCTGTCCAGATCTACCTGCCTATCGAGGATATCGAGAAGTATATCAAGCTGAGGAGCGAGATCGATGGTGTAAAAGAGCAGTTAGAGTATACAGACGAGGAAGACGTTATGATATTCAAGCAGAATATTGGAGGCCATGTTAAAAAACTTGAGGAATACCAGTCTGATAATCCGCGGAGAATAGCTCTTGCAGTCGGTGCCATTGTGGAGTCAAAGACCCTAAGAACCGAGGAAGAAAAAATACAAATATTATTAAGTGAAATAATTGAAAATATGTCAAATCAAGTCCAAACTGCTGTTATCCATAATATAGAGCCTATATTAGGAAGAACCGGTGAACTACTAAGAAGAGATCTAAGAAACCTGAGCCAAGAACAACATGAGAACATCCAAAGTCAAATCGAGAATATCCGTAAGAACCTAATACCAAAATCGAGTAAGCTATCTTCTAAAGATCCTAACGAGGTCGTCGAAAATGTCAATAAAATAGTGTCAGGCGCTCTAGACAATGCACTAAAAAGCTTGATTAACACTATTGAAAAATACTATGAGGATTCCTGTGATAGACATATATGGCCGTTTAGCGTCAGATGTAGGGGAAGGATGCACCGGGTAATCAATGAACTAAAAGGGCATATGAATGCATACAAGAAAATAACAAGGTCTCTCAACCGCTACCTGCTGATATTAAATGCTATTAACATATACAAGCAAGAAAGCTTGATCCCAGAAAGAGAGAGACTGACAAATAAACTAAACGAATTAGAGTATGAGATGAGACTGCTTTACCCTAAAATATTTGGTGAAACAGAAAAAGACTTAATAAAGAGGGATTCCGAGTCGGCGTTCAGAATACTATTGTCGACTGAGGGTGCAGATAAGCTCTATGAGGAGTACAAGACTGGAGGGAACAAAGCATTACAGGGGTTTACTACTGGGGGTCTACTAAACGCTATAAGAGGAGGATACACTAAGATTAGCGAGGAACAATTATACAACCAGATTAGCAATGCACTACTCGCCCTCCAGACATGGCCTATAAGCGTTGAAAGAACAGAGATTCTTAATATAATTGAAAGAAAAGGAGTAATTAGAAGGACCTACGTCATACTAGCTGACGATAACGATAGAATACTCATGAATGAGGTCATGCAGAGATATAATAACATATTCGCTGGCCCTAACGTTGGTAACAGTATATTCTATGATGAGACCCTCGGACCCAGACTGTACATATCTCTCATCGTACACCCCATCCCTCTACATACTATTACCGACCTATACTATCTAAACCTTGCATACAAGAACCTACCCGACAGTAAATATAGGCATGTCATGAGGAGAGCAAAGGATATAAACCTACTTCAGAGAGGCCTTACTAAGGTCGCGGTTCGAAACATCTGTGAAGAGATGGTATCTTCACCAAGCGAAATAAAAATATAATTTTTCAAATGATGATTTTATTTAGAAATATATTATTATACTATTTTTAATAAATTGGAGCTATTAGAGGTTGGGGCTTTTTGATGCCAGCACGAGTAGTGAATGACATGATATTCTCTGACCCGGTGAGTACGGTATCACTAATTTTGTGTCCGTTGTCCCGCTGGTGTTGTATATTGCGACCGGGATTCCAAGATCTGTCTCAGCTAGGGCTTCAACGATCTTGGCTAGAGTAGTCTCTGGGGGGCTCTTATCACAGTCCACCTGTATCTCTCTAGCCGCTGGTGTGTCGAACTGTGTGAGGCTCAAAACGCTGACCTGTCTCATATCAAGGAGTCCTTCAGTTCCAGTAATTAGGTCTGAGAGGGCAGTGAAACTAGCCTTGTCGAGGATCGCATATGCGATCAGCCTGCCCGCAAGGCTCCGACTTGGTACCGCACCGTCAACGCTTTCAGCGCTCAACAGTCTCTCAGCAACACTCTCTGAAATGGTCTCAGCTAGTATTATGGGCTCCCCGGGCTCGCCCACCTTAGCCTCTTTCATGACCTCCCTAACCCTTCTCAGCTGATCCTTCAAGGTTAGAACAACTTTCACCGCCCTATCATCCGAGTTCATTGACACGACAATAATCTGACTCGACAACAGGCCTATCCTCCTCAGTGTGTGGAGCTTCATGGGGTCTCCTTTCACAACAATTATCGAGTCCATCAGCTGGGCGTCAAACACCTCCGCGGGATCCAGCTCCTCGAAGATGTCCCTATTCGTAGACAATATAATTGTCCTGCTCGAGGCGAACTTCATGCCTGAAAAAGCTAGCTTCTCGACATCGTTAAACCTCCACCTCCTTATCCTTTTCAACTCTTTAATAAGGCTCTCAGTAGCCTCAGTAAAGCCGATTATATTAATGTGGCCGAGGGGCCTCTCCAGCCTGTGAGTGGGGAGATCCACTTGCCCGTTCAACTCGACTATCCTATCAATAACCGAGAAGCTCTTAAACAACCTGGACTTGACAGTTGACAACCTCTCTAGGCCTGTTGAAAGCCCTATAATATCAACGTTGCTTCCAGCAAGATCCCTAACGCTTCCCTTGAGGTTAACTAGCTCGGTTTTAAGCTTATCACCGTCTTTGGAGATTATTAGTAAGGGTATCAGTATGTTCCCTTTCTCGCAGTCCCCATACCACGGGATGCAATAGTTGTCTAGCTCGTTCACCTTAATATGGACGATATCAACTACCCCCTCATTATACATCATAGCATCTATCAACGGGGTGATAATCGTTGGCTGAGTTATCATATGGGCCAGGAGTTTCCCACCGTAGGAGCGGGACAGGATCACCTGGATATCTATAATGTCTTGCTCACTGGCCACGCCTCTAAACACTGACTCGTTTTCATCCTGTAAAACCTCTATCACAATAACCGCTTTCCTGGCCCGCGGGTCATATAACCCTTCTTTCAGCACCTCCTTAAAGTACCCTTGAACGGATAGGAGTGTATGTAGTGTTGTTTCATCCTTATCCATGGATATAACAATAGCTCTCGCATCATGCAGCCTACCCCTGTAGAACGTCCTATTATCGTCGATCCTATCCGTGATTATCCTGTACTGGCATTTAGAGCATCCTACTGAAGCCTTAGTGTTCTTGAGGATCTTCTCTACCGCCCTGACCTCATTCATTCTCTCGAAGGGTAGGATCACTGCGACGTTTATTGGAGCCATAATAGAGTGACGCCAGAGCTCGTTGATCGCCTTAATCACAGTCTCATTCCAGCCTATAAACACGGCAAAGTCGTCCCAAGAGGACGGTACGGAGGTCTCGAGCCCCAGGGTGTAAGCCTCACCTATCTGGATTATCCTATCAACAACGAGGCCGATAGTTAAGGCTATTATGATAACACCGGCTGCCCCGTTAAGGACGAGGACTGCCCTACTAGCCGGATGCGATGGTGCGGGGAGATTGGGGATCTCTATGTTGAGGGCCTCGGCAACAGTCCATTCAAAAGCATCAACAATATTGAAGTCTACCTCAAACACCGATATGATCAGAGATGATACGAACACAACTAAAATAAACATGATAATTATGATTTTAACGTTATTAACAACATAAGCTATAACAGACCTAAGCCCGCTTACCTCAAACGCATAGCCCCTCCCCCCAGCCCCTCTCCTTAAATTTTTTAATCTTAAAATAACTATTATCAATAAAACAATCAAAATTAAGGGAACAGGACCCATTTAGCACGACACCCCGCATCATCGCGGGTACTGTTAACATGTAATCACAAATGGACAATGGAAGATATATAAATATTGCGTCATTATGAACTTATACGTCTAAGTAAAAAACTTAAAAGAATTCAAAAAAATCATATTAACTTACTTAACATTAACATAGGAGACCCCAATATTTAGCCCTAACCCAGTACTCAAAGAATGGGGCGCTGAATAATGTTACATAAGCTCCAAGCGATTATCATTATATTAACAATCGTTGGAATGGCCGCCAGCATCGGTTCATACCTAGCTTATAAAGAAGGCCTCGCATGCACACCAGAAGACTCACCCTCCACACCGCTCGGTGATAATGGACTAGGAACACCGCCAGCCTCTATAGGCCTCCCGAGCATGGAGAGTGGTGGCCTGTTCGAGTGCCAACGGGTCTACAGTGTTAGGGGGGCTAGGGTTCTAGGGTTACACTTCTCAGAGCTAGCACCCATCTACTTTAGTATCCTACTCGCCCTCTCCATACTATCGCTTCATAGGCCAATTAAGGGGTTAACTCTCAAGACCCAGCTCGCCCTCTACATTGTGGGAGTCTTAACACTGCCATACCTGTGGTTCCTCGAGTACAAGGCCAACGCACTATGCACTTATTGCACAATCATGCATGCAATAATCATATTAAATTTAATTATTTTAATAAAAATAATGAAAATTTAATAAATACATATTAGAACAACATATCTTTGAGGACAGGTAAGAACGCACCACAATATAGGGGTTGAGGTACACCTAGATCACCTAAACCCCCGCCACGGGGAAGGCTAAGTGCATGGTGAGCTGTCGAGCTACTACACATTCGTATCATCTAAGATCCCCAAGACTATGTTGCTCGTAGTCCGGGGCAAGCCCATCGAGTACCTATTCCCCCAGACCGTCATAGCCGCTATTGCCCCGGCCATGAGGGTTCGGAGGTACGTGCGGACAAGGCCCTATAGTGACGTGAGGCTCAACCTCGGCCCTGGCGGGGTGGTTATCGTGTCACTACTCCTAGGAGTTCTGACCGTTTCCCCGGTTCTTGTGGCCGTGGGGTTTGAGAGCTTATACTACTGGGTTGAGAACT
>WAOT01000007.1 GCA_015521115.1 Desulfurococcales archaeon | reverse complement strand
TCGTCCCGGGCCTATCCAAAGCGTATGCCGACGGTAAAGTAGCGCTCGTAAACGCTTGGGGCACCGGAGTGGCTGACGATAAACTGGTGTACCACTACATACCGCAGGTCATTAGAGAGTATCTAGGAGAGGATCCAATTATCCCCCAGCCAAAGACATATGCACCCATCGAGCCAGGAGACCTCCTCGAGATCAGGAAGAAGATCCACGAGCTCGTAGTCAAGACACGTGAAGGATATGGAGGCTTCGGCACCATAGTCCTACCAGACTATAAGGGGGAGGTTCAGGACAAGATCGCCAGGGACGTGCTAAACATGATAACATTAGAGCCCGACCACTACATAGCCCAGGAGCTCGTAAAATTCTCTACAACCCTCCTCCACAGCGACTCCGCACCACTCCTACTAAGGGACGCCCCGATAGACTTCAGGGTGTACGTCTACTACACAGCTGAGGGCCCGCAGGTACCACCCGGAGGACTCTCACGGTATGCAAGGCACGGGATGATAACGAACAACTCTAGCGGCGGAGGGATAAAGGAGACCTGGGTTATAGTCTGAATAGGATTCCCCTGCTATGACTCGATTTCAGGATGGTTTTCTAGTATGACGTTTTCTAGTAAAGGACGCGTGATGTCTAAGTATACTCTTTCAATATTAATAGTATTACCAGGCTCTATGCTCTAGGTGGTGACGGTTAGAGTGCAGATAGGTCACCTGGCAGACTTACACATTGGGGCAACGCGGTGGAGGATCCAAGAGGTTGCCGAAGACGTAAGAGAAGCCCTTGAAGAATCCTTCGAGATATTGGAGAAAGAGCACGTCAAGACGGTGCTCATAAGTGGCGACATCTTCGACGAGCCCTCCCCTGGAAATACTCACGTAATATGGGCGATAAACTTCTTCAGGAGACTAGTGCGCGATAAGGGGTTCGAGATCGTAGTCATCCCTGGGGATCACGACGTCCCCGGCGGGAGGGATGAGACAGCGGTAGACCTACTATATGCCGCATTAAGCGACATCACAGGAGGCCGCTTCATAAGCCCCCCGACACTATACAAGTGGAATGGCCGGAAGAGCCTCAACGACTTAGTAGTGAGGGTGGGCGGCAGTCCTGGGGTTACTGTTGCGGCTCTCCCATATGTTAGGGAGTTCCGTGATAGGAGGCAGAAAACGTATCGGACGCTACTCAACAAGTTGAAAGCACTCCTGCATAGCGTGCCAGGCCCGAAGGTCTTAATGGCGCACTTCGGCCTTGAAGGCTTCACCCACCCCCTCGATGCAACCCTCCAGCCACAAGATATCCCTGGGGTTTTTGATTACGCTGCAATGGGCCACATACACAAGTTCATCCTAGATGCTAGCCAGAGTGAGGCGATCATAGCATATCCAAACAGTCTAGTCCCCTTAGCACTCTCCGAGACCCGTAGCAGGGAAAGGGGGCCTCTAATTGTAGACCTGAGCGGTGACGTTCCCCATGTACAGCAGATCCGCCTAACACGCCAGAGAATACATCATGTCCTGGAATCAGACATCTACTCCCTGCCCGAGAACCTCAGGAGAGCTCTCATGGGCACGCCTAGACACGGGGAGAAAAAGCCTATCGTCCACGTCATACTCCAAGTAGGGGAGACACTTCCCGCGGGGAAGAAGCTCCCCAAGCTGATAGACGAGCTGGAGAAGACGTTCAACGTTATCATAAGGATAGCGAAGAGGAAACGGGTCACTAGTCAGGGGGGAGCCATAGTGCTAGATACGGAGAAGAACGCTACTCCTAGGGAGGTAGAGATCGCAGTGCTAAAGTCCCTCCTCAAGAAGAGCGGGGAGCATGCCGATAAAGTAGCAGGACTCCTCCTCCAGCTCAAGGAGGCAGTCCTAAACCTGGAAGGCCAGGATCTTGAGAGGGAGGTTGATAGGATCGCTGAGGAACTGTTGAAGCCCGAGTATGCCTCCTACCTCGGCCTCAAACCCGACAGGAAGGGCACTCTAGAGGGGTGGTTAGGGTGAGGTACACGATAGAAAGGATAGAGCTGAAGAACTTCCTAAGCCACATAGACACGACCCTCCCCCTAGGGAGGGGCATAACAGTACTAGTTGGGGACAACGGTGCAGGGAAGAGCAGCATAGTCGACGCAATATTCATCCAACTATACCAGCCCCAACGCTCCGGCGAGTACCCCAGGGGTGGAATAAGGAACCTAGTCAACCGGACAAGCCCCACGGATCACGCGCTCATAAAGCTGGGTCTCCGCTCGCAGTCCAGCACCCCGACACTCCTAGAGATAACGAGTAAGATCCCGAGACAGGGTTCAAGGGAAGCCCGAGTCCTCAAAGTCATAGGGTCGCAGAAGAAGATCATAGCGAGGAGGCCCACAGAGGCTAGGGGTGTTATTGCT
>WAOT01000006.1 GCA_015521115.1 Desulfurococcales archaeon | reverse complement strand
GATTTCCTGGGAATACGTATTTCTCATTGTGGTAAAATATTTTAGTGCTGCCTGTGACCCCCTTCATGCGGCATGGTTTGACCCGGGAGGTATGGGATCTACCCATAGAGGCTGAATAGAAAAAGATCCCGGGTAGAAGATCACAAGACAATCGAAAAATCCATGCAGAATCTATTGCATAGAATTGCAAGTTTTTACCTGCCCGCACTGCGTTGCCCCGCTGCTGGGGCAGTGGAATCTATTGCATAGAATTGCAAGTATTCTCCTCCTTTGTATGCTCCCGGGGCGGGGGGCACGAATCTATTGCATAGAATTGCAAGTGTACCGGCCACGTGGGCAGTCGGCCTTCGCCACGAAGAATCTATTGCATAGAATTGCAAGATTTTTCTCACCTTTTTACAATTAATATAGTGTCTCCCTGGGGGAATCTATTGCATAGAATTGCAAGACGGGTAGACCAGTCCTCCGCTACATGCCACGCTATAGGGGAATCTATTGCATAGAATTGCAAGTAAGAGTGATCAAGAACGAGACAGGGGTTTGGGCGTGCCTGAATCTATTGCATAGAATTGCAAGTGAAAATGTAAGGGTCTGAGTTGTTTGGTTGTACGACAAAGAATCTATTGCATAGAATTGCAAGTCCTTACCACCTCACGCGTTCATTATCTTCTCGATTAGCGAATCTATTGCATAGAATTGCAAGTTACACCCTGTGCTTTGAGCCTCTCTATTTTGTTTTGGAATCTATTGCATAGAATTGCAAGAATTATTATTTCACGGTTATTTTAAATGTTTAAACTCCGAATCTATTGCATAGAATTGCAAGCGACGATATGGCGGACGCTATAGTGTATGCGGTGTGGACGGCCTGAATCTATTGCATAGAATTGCAAGTATCTGCCCCTGGTCGTTCCTGCTCACGATGACAACGCGAATCTATTGCATAGAATTGCAAGACAGTCCTCATCACAATCATCCCAAAAACCATTAAACAGCCTGGAATCTATTGCATAGAATTGCAAGTCCCATCTCCGTTTCTACCGTATTCCTTTAATCCGTGAATCTATTGCATAGAATTGCAAGTGCCGTCAGGGTATATATAGCCCAAGCGTCATACTGGCCACGAATCTAAAACATAGAATTGCAGGTGAGTAGCGAGGTAAGATTAACTGTAAAATTATGAGTAAGATTTGGAGGTGTAGTTTATGAGTGTGTGGCGGTTAGTTTGTTGCATGCTTCTTTTATGGTATGGTTTGGTAATAGTTCGTTTATCCAGCTTTTAGCGTATGCTGTTTGGGGGCCCTGTTGTGGTCTGCGTTCGCATCCTGCTACTAGGATGTCTGAGACTATTAGGGCTCCTGTGAGCCTGTAGAGGAGTCCTATTATTATTGGGGTCATGTCTTCGCGTGTCCCTGTTTTTATGAGTGGCTCTGTTGTTTCGTTTCCTAGGATTTTTGCTGCTAGGTTATGGGCCGTTAGGTTTTCTCTTAGCTTGATATTTATAATGTCATTATCATGTATTTTTTGGATGCTGTGTATGGCCTCATGCAATGGATCTCTTAGCCATGTGGGTAGCCTGTTTAGGGGTATTGCGTTTTCAATGGTTTGTTCATCTAATCCGGCCGTTGCGAGGTTGATTTCCTTCAGAGGGTTCTGGTTGGTTTTTAGTATGGGGTTTGAGAGGAGGTTGGTCGGGTGTCTGTCTTTCATTGCTGCGTGGTGTCTTGCTACCGCTCCTGCTACCAATAGTAGGAGGGCTGCCTCCACGTTCATACCATGATCGGTTCGGAGTTTTTCGGCTGCCTCTATTATTATGAGGGCGCTGAGGTACTCGTGGTATTTGAACCCTCCCGGCTCCCCGCTTCTAACCCTATCCTGATAGTATTGGCTTGCCTTGCCCAGATCGTGTAGGAGCCCTGCTAGGATCCCCGCTTCCAGTAGCCTCTCACTTAGCCCTGGAAGTCTTGCCTTGGCTGGTATGGCCTTTAGTTTCTTGTGGAACAGCTTCTCTAGAGCTGTTGACACGTTAATGCTGTGTGTTTCTAGCGGGTAGCATTGATTTGTTCTTTGGTCATAGTATGCGCATGCTTCCATGGTTCACACCTCGATATCTGTAATGTCTACTTTGAAGCCTAGGCCCTCCTTGTAGGAACCCTTTCTAGCCTTGAGGGCCCATCGGAATATGGCTACACTCTTCCCTGATCTCCTCGAGATTTCCCTCTCATCATCTGCGAGGCTCTTGAGAAGCCGGTAGCAGCTGTTTTCCGGTGTCCTACCCCACTCTCTTAGCTTTTCAAAATATTGTGCTGTTGTCGTGGCAGGGCCTTCAACCCTTGTTCCTTCTCCGGACAGTGGGATGCCTACAAGTATTGGTGCATTGCTGGATGGGTCGCGCTCGAGTGTTTGTCTGGCATGTGCTAGTGCCCATTCCAGGCTTGTAACGACATAGTCGTCCTCTCCGACCTCGATAGGCATCATTATAGTGTTTCTTACGAGACCGCACCAGCCCCTCAGGTTTTGGAGCTCATCGATGAAGTCTGGCACTCCGTCGCCTTCTAGGAAATAGGATAAGAGGGCTTGCATCGTTTGTTTACCTGTAGACCCTTGTGAGGAGAGTTTGTGGTGGGCTTCTTGCACGGTTTTAACATCGATATCTGCTATGAGCTCTGTGAAAGGCTTGAACCCCTTATCCTCCTGTGGGCAGGGGGATCTCCAGTCTATCTCCACACCCCTCGCGAGGGTCGATCTTATAGCATTGATGGCGGCGTTAAGCTCGCCCTCCGGATATATACTGCTCCCGGGGTCTCCCCCATAGACTACCCCTATTAGTGCCTCTCCATTTCTACAGTACTCTAGCGCTTTTCCTCGCCTGCATGCTCTGCCTGCCCTCTGTATTAAATGCTCAATGGGGGCTGCTTCAGTGAACACTGCTATAGCGTTTACGTCTACACCGGCCTCGATGACCTGTGTTGAGACCACTATCCCCTCCCAATCATTGGAGAGGAGATCTTCCGCTCTTCTCCTATCCCTTGTGGAGAGGCGCCCGTGTATTAGTATAGCGCTCTCGCCCTTGAGCCTTCTATAGATCGCTATTGCCCGAGGGACTGTGTTTGCGACTATTAGGACACGGCCATAATTTGATAGTTTCTTCGCCTCCTTGATTATGCTGTTCCAGTCCTTGTAGATTCTTGTCTTCCAGTTTATAGTGGAGGCCTCCTTAAGCCACTGGTCGTCTGGTGAGGTATTGATCCTTGCCCTCCTCTTAACCCTCCTCCGGGCTGTGCTAAGGAGGTCTTTGAGTCTATCATTGTACCTTGATGTTTTGGGGCATGACAATATCCTTATTGAAACTTCCCTCCCCGACTCGGCAATTAATGTAGCTATACTCATGAGGGTTGTGGGGCGCATTGAGGCTGTCTCAACTAACACGTTCGCCCCTGTCTTCGCCAGGAAGTCTAGTAGTGCTTGAATAGTCTCGATAATGAACCCCTGGCCTCTATCACTATCTGAGAGGTAGAGGTGGGCCTCATCAAATACTACCACAGAGGATAGGACGCTAGTGTAGACGGGATAGTAGTGGCCGTAGCTGTACCCCTCCCTGATCTTAAGTGCCTCCAGTACTGGGAGCCTGAACATGTTATAAACGAAGGAGTCGAGCGTTGTCACGACGAGGGGGCGGAGTAGGAATGGGCTCTTGTTGGGATCCGGTGTGGGATCGTGCATCTGGTACGCCCCATTATGGGGCTTGAAGGCCTCCTCGTAAATCTTACGGACTAAGCTCCTAAGCGGTACAACATGGACGAGCCCCGCAGCGATCCAGTCAGACTTCGCTCTTTGATAGATCTCGGGGCTAGCCCTGGTCTTACCGTAGCCGGTGGGGGCGACAACTATTGGAACCCTGCCCTCCCTGAGATCCTTGTAGGCCTCCTCCATGACAGGCCTCAACGTTCCACCACACCGCCTCTACCGCATACTATGGAGGAACCTTACAGCCTCCCACTCCAGCCTGCCCAGTAGACTTCTAGCGGCCTCCTTGAGCCTGTTACCCGCCTTATCATAGTTATACACAGCAACAAGATCACGGGCGCAGTCTCTAAGGTATAGGTCTCCAGAGGCCCCAGACACCGCCTGAAGGAATAGGGAGTTCAAACACGTGGAAGCAGCATTCTTTGCAGCGTTACGGGCCTCCTTATCCTTCTGCCTGAGAGCCTCATCTATAAACCACTCAAGCGAGTTAATAGTGCCCCTCTCATATGAGTGTAGTAGCACATTGGTAAGAGGGAGGCCTACACGGACTTGAGCTCTCTGACCGGGCTGGACAGAGTAAAGCTTACCGGAGGAGAGCGCTGCGTCAATATTAACACCCGCCTTCTGAGCTATACCCGCATGCCTGTATACGGCAACTGCTATTGAGAGTGCGAGGGCCTGCTCGAAGCTCACAGTAAGCTCCCGAAGCAGCCTGACAGTCCTCGCAGCAATGTTACCTGTTATTCCCTCCGCTGCCGAGATTTGCCTTAAAACCCTGTACTCCTTGGAGGGATAGTCGGGTAGGATATAGAATTCTACTTCAGACGCTTGCCCTCTACCGCCCGCATCTAATCGCTGGGATCCCAGGTAGGAGAGCGCCCCTCCCAGGAGGATTGTGCCAAGCGTGTCAACGTCGATAAGCTTACCCTTAGCATCCACAGTCCCCCTTACACTCCTCACCTTAGAGAAGAGGGTTGCACGTGCCAGCCATGGAATCTCATACTCTGGAGGGCCGTTAAGTGGGCCCTCCATCTCAAGTACTTTAAGTGCGTAGCTAACCGCTGCATGAGTCCATGCCACAGTCTTATCGCACTTCTGTGTCACGTACTTGCAAAGGTCTAGTTGAGCGTTTCTTATAATAGCGAAATCGCTCTTGGAGCCGAGCTGGTAAAGGCGGGGCCCCCTGTCTAGCCTGTTGCAAACAATACTGTAGCCTGCCACTTGCACTGTCAGGTCACTACACTTTTGCCTTCTATTACTGCTGACAGGCCATGTAAGACCATCCAATATGGCTTTCAACGCCTCCTCTACAGCGTCTAAGAAATCGTCGACCGAGCCGAACTCGACCTCCCCCTCAGAAGGCCTTATGTATGCCCTCTCCGAGAAGCTGATGAAGGCGTATTGAAATCTCCGCCCAAGCATCTCTGGATCAAGGAGTTTTATCTTAACCCCTGAACCCTCCGACAAGCACTGTCACCCCCGGAAAGCTAAATACAAGTTGAGATCCTCCCCGTTGAACGAAACCTTAACCCCTGCAGCTCTGCAACCGGGCTCTCTGATGTAGAATACTGGAGGCTCCGGTGGAGGCGTGATAACATTGACGCCCCCAATGGGCCCGCTGGGAACGATATACTCTCTCTCCACATAGTCAAGCCCAGTCAATGGAACTGTAGATGTCAGCCCACTCCTCTTACTTGCACATGAGAGATCCTGATAAAGAAGGGACTCATATATTCCTTCTGAGATTATATCTAAGTCATTGCCTCTAGCGGCGCCTGCTAGGAGCGGGTATGACAGCCCCTCCCGGCTGCCCAACCTATAAACCCCCCAAGCCGCTCTCTCCAGGTCTTCTAAACTAACCTCAACCTCCATGCAGTGTCCCAGCCTTTCTATATCGAAAAGCCATGCAATAGCTACCAAACCGTCGGGAGCACTAGCTGCTCCTGCGGCCTGGACTGGTAGTAGTTCCGTGATGCTCAAGTATATGGGCTTCTTCAAGGCTGCCTGGTATGAGCCTCCGGCCTTATATGGTGTCCCCATGATCCTTGAGGGCTCCTCATATGTTACAACGCCCACGTTAACCTTCGGAGACGGTACTAGTCCTGCTCCTGCGGCTAGGGTAGATGTTAGGAGACACTCCATGTACCTGTTCCTCACCGGGAGGGGGATCCGCCTCCTCTTCTCAGTATAATCAGGAACCCCTAGGATCCTGGCTAGGGGGTTCGCGAATGCTCCCACGACTGTGGTGGGCGGGGGGAGTATGTATGCGGCCTGAGCCGCTGTAGCGCCAGGCTGCCTAACTATGTAGCCCCACTGTACTTTGAGGATGGAATAGAGGAAAACAGGGGATTTGTGGGCCTCCATGTTGGGGTCACCCTCGCTGCTATTGGGAGAAGTAATTCTTCTTTATCCAAGCTGCTACAGCAGCCACGGCCTCCTCAAGCGTGTTGAAGGTCTTAACGTCTCCCTGTTCAAGGTCTTCAGCGTTGTATACAGCTATGGTGTAGTCCTTTATTACATCATGCTTTTTCTGGGCCTCAGCCCTTTCTAGCGTCTCAAGTATGTACTTGTTTGAGTGTCCGCTGGAGGGGACGAAGGGTGAGACTCCTAATGCTCCCGTAACGACAGCACTCTGTATCCGCCAGTGTGGCAGGTTTCTTGTTCTCTTCGCACCGAATGAGAGGTTCCCGAGCATTGCTATTAGGGCTTTCACGCTAGCCTCGAACCTTTTCAGCTGCTCCTCCTTACCTAGACTTGCAGGCTCTCCGGTTAGGGCGTGGCAGACGTCTAGCCTTGAGATGCCATCCACCTCTAAAAGGAAGGTTGCTGTGTAGAGGGCGCTGGAGTTGTCATTGTAGAAGGGTACCTGCTCGCCCTTCCCTGCTCCTGGCGTGAACCGGACGTGCAGTTGTGGAGTGCTCCCTACAGCTCCCTGCTCGACCGCGTCTAGTGCCGGGACTAGATATGAGAAGCTGAACCTGCTCGTCCTCTTCACTAGTCCATCCGTGTATAGGAAGCCGCCTACGTCGGCAACAGTACATGCCTCCACTATCGCCCTCTCACTCTCGCACGGCCTCTTCTTGTCAACCTTACCGGCAACCTCCGGGTAGTAGCTCTTTATTATCTTATCGTCAGCGAACTTCATGAAGTAGCCCAGTAGGCTCATCCTCGTAACGTTTAGATCCATATCGTGTGCGGCCCTCGCCAGGTGTCTCTGGTAGTGGTGTGCTAGGCTCATCCCACTCACTACTGGAACGTATATCAGCTTGTACGCTCCACCGATTCTTACTACTATTGGTGCTTTCCTGTGCCTCGTGACGTTTCCAACGCTCTCAGCCATGTTTAGGCTCTCCTGGTTCACGAGAACCCTGAAGGACACTCCTAGGCTAACGCTCTCAGACTTCACTGTACACCACCCCCTACCTCGGGCTTCTCGGGCCTGCGGATGAACCTGGGCGCCCGGGCTAGTGCCTTCACAGCTATTCTCCTAGTCATGAGTATGAGCTCCTTCGTATCACTCTTAGATAGTGCCGCCGACAGGATCTGGCCTGAACGCTCGAGATCCTCTGGTGAGATTGGTGGGCAGACGACTTCCTCGTCCGTCCCAGGGTTATCGATGCAGGAGGATTTGAAGTCCCTGATCGCATCTTTTACGGCTTCCAACGCTATTATATTGTCAAGGGCATTACCGAGCATGTCCACGTATCCGTATCTCTTTTTAGCGGCGAAGTATGCTAGAACATCGGCTATGACGTCCTCAGCGCTCCTGACCCGGGCGCCCGACTGTGTCTCACTCACACCGTTCCACCCCGCCAGGCTCTCACTTATACTATAATTTTTGCTCGAGGTTTATAAGTCTAACTATCTTGTACCATCATCCATACCAAAGAGGGTTAAACCTGCTTTCCCAGGGTTATGGCGAGAATTTTGTCTAACTTTCTTGGATTTCATAGGAGGCTTTCTAGGCCGGGATGTAATCGGATCTCACCCCTACGTACTCTAACTATTAAACCGAGCTTCTCGAGATCTTTCACTTTCTTATAGAGCGTGCTCCTCGGAAGGCTTGTTGCAACGATAAGACTATTAATATCATTGTAACCGTCTCGGATGAAGTCAAGAATTCTTCTAGATGTTTTGTCCAGCCCAATTAAGACTACAAGTTTACTCATCTCAACCGTCAGAGACCCAGGGAACCCCTCACCGTAGACTGAGAGGCGGAGCCTTTTAGCCCACTCGTCCGCAAGTGTTAGGGCGGCGGTGTAGAAAGCTGCTAGAAGTAGTCGGGGGCCGCCTGTGAGGTGGAGCTCTATGATCTCATCCTTCCCAGCCTCAGCTAGAGTCTTCGCTATAACCTCCCTTGCCTGGGCTACGAGCCTCCCCCTCTTGATATCTAATCTCTCAAGGCTTGAGTCAATCCCTTGGCTTCTTAAGTATGCCGTTAGGATCGAGTACGTCTGCTCCACTCTTCTCCAGCTAGTCCCATCTGTGTAGAGGCCTACTGCCACGATCTTAGTGATCTGCTCATCCTTTAGGTCTGCCAGTCTCCTCACAATAAAGTCGATGCCAAACCCCAAGCTCGCGATCACTCTTAAACGCAATACGACCTCCTCCGACCCCAGTTCCCGAGTTCTCCGATCCTGAGAATAGTGCCACTCAAAATAATATATTAGTATTCAACCTGTTCTACGGCTACTAGTAGGTCGGCATTAGATTGAAACCTTCTGGGTGACAGTATTGGAGTGAGAGTTGAGGGGTCTCTAAAATTATTGAGTAATGTATTCAGTTAATTGTTCTGTTTCTCCTTGGGAGTTGCCCTCGTATAACAAGGGAGCATCGTATGAGGGGTAGTATTAGTCTGGGGGTGTGTTCGGATATGATCTCCTATTGATGCATGAGGTGGATGAGATCTGCTATTTGGAGAGTATGGGGTATAAGGTTCCTGTGACACGGTCAGCCTGGAGTTGTGGGCTTCCTGCCTGTAGCGGCTAGTCTCTGCATGGCTATCTGGGCGTATTCTTTGTTTACATCTATGCATATGTAGTGCCTCCCTGTTCTTGCTGCTGCCACGCATGTCGTCCCTGAGCCAGCAAACGGGTCTAATACTACGTCCCCGGTGAAGGTGTACAGCTGTATGCACCTGTATGGCAGCTCCTCTGGGAACGGTGCTGGGTGGCCTACCCTTCTAGCACTCTCTGGTGGGATCCTCCATATGCTCCTCGTGTACTCTAGGAACTCCTTCCTCGAGATCGTATCATTCTTGCCGGGTGGCCTCCGCCTCCTATAGTCTCCCTTGCTCAACACTATGATGTACTCGTGCTGGTCTCTAAGTGTGGGGTTTACAGCGCTCATCCAAGTCCCCCACGCGGTGCTCGCCCCGGTCACTGCTTCGCCCTTGTCCCATATTATCTCACCGCGGAGGAGGAAGCCCATCCTCTCGAAACGCTCTATCAAGTAGGCGTGGAGGGGGATGTACGGCTTCCTCCCCAGGTTCGCAACGTTGAAGCAGGCGCGACCGCCCCAGACCAGCACCCTGTAGACCTCCCCCATGACCTCCTCGATGAATTCTAGGTACTCCTCTAGGGTGAGATCCTCGTCATACTCCTTCCCCACATTATAGGGCGGTGAGGTGACCATCAGGTGCACACTATTATCCGGTAGCCTCCCCAACACATCACGGGCGTCCCCCACGATAACACTGTCGAGCAACCCCTGTGGGACAGGGTTTTCCCAGAGATCCTCATGGGAGGGCTTGGGTAGAGGAAGACCACCGTAGAGCTTCCGGGAGTAGAAGGGTTTGGAGTCGTGCGAGACCCTCCCTGGAGAGCCGAAACTAGTGGTCACCGTCTTCCGCCTACCCCTACTCCTCAAATTCCACCGCCCCATGCTAGACCATAATAGCATGAGCTCAATCTAGGGTCTGACGTGGCGGTCAGCCGGGCTCGATGGCATCTGGTGGGGCTTCCCCCCTATTTGTCTATGTCAGCTAGTATGTCCATCACCGGGGCGGCACGCCCCCCGCTTCGGGGCGCTAGTTGGGGCCGTTTAGGGTCATGGGGCCCGGGGAGTTGCGATGGCTATAGCAGGTATGTTGACGATGAGGAGGGTAGGCTACGGGGAGTACCTTGAGTACGCTGAGAGGGTGGGGGAGGTCGTCGTCGACGGCCGCAGGATAAGGCTTGAGCCGATAAGAGTGAAGAGGCTACACCCCACCCCCCAGGAGCTCACCGATACGAGCACGACCGTCTGGAGCTTCCCACGGAGGGGGTCGTGGGCGACTCATAAAGGCGACTACCGGGGGAACTGGCCGCCCCAGATGGCTAGGGCGCTCATACTCATGTACACGAGGCCCGGGGACACAGTCCTAGACCCCATGGTCGGGGGTGGGACGACCTGCATAGAGGCTAAACTCCTCGGCAGGCACTGTATAGGCGTTGACATAAACCTTAACGCGGTAATGCTCACACTCCACAGGCTCTACTGGCTCGAGGAGTACCTAGAGAAGCATGCCAGGCGTAGAGGGACGCTCCCAGCATTAACCCGGGAGAGCAGCCCCCTGGGCGAAGAGGACACTATAACAGTTGACGACATGTTGAAGGCCAGAGTAGAAGTATACCACGGAGACGCACGCAGCCTCGACAAGATAGGAGACAACAGTATAGACCTAGTAGCCACCCACCCACCCTACCATAACATAATAAGATATAATAGGAGGGGCATCCCGGGAGACCTGTCAACAGCCCGCACACTCGAAGAATACCTAGAAATGCTCTCCCAGGTAGCAAGCGAAGCATACAGGGTGCTCAAGCCAGGGAGACACCTAGGAATACTCATAGGGGACACGAGAATACGCAAACACTACGTACCCATAACCCACCACGCCCTCCAACTACTCCTCAAAACAGGCTTCATCCTGAGGGAGGAGGTAGTCAAGATCCAGCACAAGATGAAGACCACGAGAGAGAAGTGGGAGAAGGTGAAGAAGAGGGACTTCCTACTAATCTACCACGAAAAACTATACATCCTGAGAAAGCCTGAGAGAAGCACAGAATATAGAAAATACAAGTACAGTTCATACTTCTATAAAT
>WAOT01000005.1 GCA_015521115.1 Desulfurococcales archaeon | reverse complement strand
TGTGATCTTCTACCCGGGATCTTTTTCTATTCAGCCTCTATGGGTAGATCCCATACCTCCCGGGTCAAACCATGCCGCATGAAGGGGGTCACAGGCAGCACTAAAATATTTTACCACAATGAGAAATACGTATTCCCAGGAAATCTGGGAAGAGTTTCATGAGAAAAACAATGAGTTGTCCAAGACCGGTGGATCTGAAGGGTCTCCCGGGGGATATCCGTGTGGGGGCGGGTAGGACTCTTATGGAGTAGATGTGTTCTTTGATTGTGTTTGTGTTTCCGGTTTTCCCTTCCTGGATGGGAAATATATAAGCTTTTCGGTGTGGGGTTGTCTTGGCGTGCTTGTTTCTTCCCTGTTCTCTAGGGTGTTTTTGGTTTCGGATGGTCTTCGTGGATTTGGATTTTCTCCTGTATTTTGATCCTGTTGGGGGTGTGGTTGGGTGTTTGGTGTTATGCTCAGGAGGGCTCTCCGGAGGGTGCGCTCTTATAGTGGGGAGGTTCCTGGGGAGTTGCGTGGTTGGAGGTGGGATGAGCCTCCTGTGAGGCCTCGTGCATATCTTGGTCTCGGTGTTAGTGAGGTCGCTTACGCTTACTGCCCGACTTTTCGTGACTTATGGCTTAGGAGGAGGGGTGTCGTTGGTGAGGCTAGTGGGCCTGTGCTTATTGGTAGGACAGTCCATGAGGTCTTCCATCGGGCTGCCTGGGATCTTAGGAGGCTCCTGAGTAGGGGGCTCAGTCCTTGGGAGGCCTATTATAAGCTGTATGGTTGGAGCTACAGGCTCGGGCTGCCGAGGTGGGCTGTTGACCTGTACCGTTCTCTCACTCTAATGTGGGCTGGTGAGTCTGCAGCATCCGGGCTCTTCTATGGGGGTGAGGGCGTTGGGTGGCTCCCATGGCTCTCGGAGTATAGGGTTGACGGCTCCCTCCTCGGGCTGTCGAGTAGGCTTAGGGTCGACGCCCTGGAGGGTGCTGGTGTTGTGGTTGAGGTCAAGTATGGCGGTGGGGGTAGGAGGCATGCGGTCGGCCTTGCCGGGTACGCGCTGGCATTGGAGTCTGAGTTTGAGGTGCCCTATGATTACGGTATAATTGTTAGGGTCTCCGGCGTCCCTGAGGGGAGGCCTAGTGTGAGGGTGGAGCCCTTCTTCATAGGGGCTGAGCTCAGGAGGGAGTTCCTGGAGAGGAGGGATGAGGCTATTGATGTCCTCCTATCTGGGATGGAGCCTCCGAGGCCTGCAAGGTGTCCTAGGAGCTGCCTCTTCTACAGCGTGTGCAACGGAGGGGATGGGCGGTGAGGGCCCTCTACCTTGACGGTTACGGGGTAAGGCTTGGCGCCAGCAAGGGCGCCCTCGTCGTTAGGGGGAGGGAGGGTGAGAGGTACATACCACTATCTGAGGTCGACCTCGTGGTTGTGGCATCGAGTGGCGTTTCCGTTTCTAGTAGGGCTATGCGCCTCCTAACTGCCGCGGGCGTTGAGATGGTTGTCCTCGACTACCGGGGCTACCCCGTGGGTGTCTATTATGCGAGCAGCTACACTAGGACGCCCGCTACAAGGAGGGCCCAGTACCTCGCATACTATAATGGTGCCGGCGTTAGGCTTGCGGTCGAGATAGCATACTCTAAGGTCTACAACCAGGCCTGCATCTTACAGGATCTCCTCTACGCTAACAGGAGGGTGGTTAGGGAGAGTATTGAGAGGATGAGGACTGCACTGGACATGCTAGACGGGCTCCGAGACCGGAGTATGGGGCTTGATGCGGCCAGGGGGAAGATAATGAATATTGAGGCCCACGCAGCACACGTCTACTGGTCTACTATCGCAGCAGTACTTCCGGGAGACCTCGGCTTCCAAGGCCGCAGCCAGGAGCCCATTGATCCGGTGAACGCCTCGTTAAACTATGGATACGGCATCCTATACGGCCTCTCATGGAGGGCCCTCGTACTCGCAGGCCTAGACCCCTACGCCGGGTTCCTCCATAGCGATAGGAGTGGGAAGCCCACCCTCTCATTCGACTACGTGGAAATGTTCAGGGCCCACGTGGTGGACAAGCCCCTCATAGACCTCTTCCACCGCGGCTGGAAGCCCGGGTTTGAGGCGGGGAGGCTCGACAACAGTTCCAGGAAGAGGGTCGCGGAGGCGGTCTTCAACGGGCTGAAGAGGAAGATAAACGGTGAGCCCCTCGAGGGCCAGGTCAGGGTTTACGCACTGAGGCTTGCTAAGGCGCTCAGGGACGGTGTAGACTACGCCGGGTTTAGGGGGTGCAGGCTGAGGTGATAGTTGTCCTCGTAATATATGATATCAGTGATAACCTTAAGCGGCTCAGGGTCTCCAAGCTTCTCCAGAGGTGGGGCCTAACGAGGATCCAGAGGAGCGCCTTCACCGGTATACTAGCACCGTCAAGGGTGAAGGATCTGGAGAGGGAGATAAGGAGGCATGTCAACCTTGAGACCGACGTCGTCCACATAGTACCCCTCTCGAGGAGGGAGTGGGTTAGGAAGAGGGTCATAGGGACGCCCTGGGGTGAGATAAGTGTACAGGGGGCATCAATACTTTAACGGCACGGTCAGCGTTTCCCTCGTGAAACAGTACACCTACTGCCCCGCAATACCGTGGATCAACTGGCACCTAAACCTCTACGAAGACCCCACACCCAGCATGGAGACTGGGAGGATGGTGGCCGGGGAGAAGGAGGAGGTCGCCAAACGCCTAGGCCTCCCAGAGCCCTGGAGGTTCGAGGTTAAGGTAGTCGACAGGAGGCTAAACTTGAGCGGTGTCATCGATATTGTGGCGGGGAAGAGGAGGCTCACCATTGTAGAGGTCAAGAGGTACAGGCGTAGTGTGAAGGTGAGCCAGCACTTTAAAGACCAGCTGATGCTATACGCCCTCCTAGCCAACAATAATATAGCGCCGGTGAGGGAGGCCATACTCGTCCTAGGAGACAGGGCTCACAGGTATATGGTCACAAGACGTGATCTAGAACGGGCTAAAGCCTTAGTTGAGAAGACACGCAAAATCATACAAAGCGAGGAGCCACCACGGCCCAGAATGCCCGGGAGGAAGTGCGACTACTGCTGGTACAGGAGGGTCTGCCCCTCCCACCCCTAACGGTTACCAGCCTCTAGCGGTTCAGCCTCCACCTCCCCGAACCCGATACTCCTGCTCTTCCCCAAACCTATGAGGGAGGAGAAGGCGAGTAGCTTGCTCATTGCCGTGACTATACTCTTATTGAGGGCCCTTAAAATGAGGTAGCCCGTTACCCCCCGCACCCTCCTCACCCCCTTATCGTCCTTCCCATAGACTACTGTCAGCGGGCGGAGCCTGTAGTCCAGCTCCGCTACTAGCAGGTCTCCTAGCCTCCCAATACTGTAGACGGCGGATGATAGGTCGGCCTCCTCTCCCCTGACCATCGCGACCCACTGCCTCATCGCCTGGGCCAGGATATACCCCGGGGTGGGGAGGAGCCTGTAAGCCTCCTCGGTACTCCTGAGGAGCCTGCCGAGCTTGCTCCCCTTAGCCGTACGGGGGGCCATGATCTTAGTGGTGATGAGGAGGGGCGTATGGATCCGGAGGCGGTAGACCCCCGTCTCCCTTAGGCCCAGGTCTGATAGGGTGTAGACTTCAGCCCCCCTAAGCCACACGGCTACACGAGTAAAACCTATATCAACCTCCTCTCTGGAGCACTTGGCCAGGAGGTTGAAGGGGTCAGGGCCCTTGTATATAGCGTCGACCTCGCCGAGGAGGACTTCACCCCTCCGGGCCCTCAGGACACGTCCGCCCCCCTCAACCCTGTAGAGCCTCCTCCCAGACTCTGTCCTCAACACCCTCAAGGTGACGGGGCGGAAGCTCCGGTGCTTTATGTATAGGCTCCTGTAAGGTTCGAGGCACTCGGCCTTCAGGAGGAGGCTCTTAAGGAGTTTGCTGGTGAAGGGCGGTAGGAGGGTGTCCTCGATGAACTCGACCCCCAGTAGAACCCTCACAGCGACCCCCTTAACATCCTCGAACATAGAGCGGTATAGGGGCAACCCGGCAGGCACCTCTCACAATTTATCTAAGCCCCAAATACTATCTAAAAGATTTAGGTGACCTCCATATGCCTGGGAGGCTCTTCATAGCGACACTAGGCTTCCACGAGAACTTCATAATAAGGCTCCTCAACAGTAGGGCTGCAAGGGGCGGGGACGGGCTCCTGCTGGTAACAGTTAAACCGGCTGCGGGCGCAGTCCTTACCGCGTATAATAATACGCTCGCCTTCTCAGCCCGGCTGGGAGTAAAGGTATACCCCCTACTCGAGCTAGACCCCGCAGACGTGGCCGAGAGCCTCCACACCCTGGTACACACGATAACAGACCTCGCACGCGAGCAGGACTATAGGGAGATAATCATGGACATAACGGGAGGCTCTAGAATAGTAGCCCTCCAGGCAGTCCTAGCAGCCCTCATCCTCCGCGGAATGAGCCAGATAGAGCTCATCGTCCAAAGCGACACCGGAGGAGACTGGGAGGCAAAAATAACAGGCAGCATACTAGACGCCCTAGCCTGCGGCGTAGGCGATAAGATCAAAGTCCTCACATACCTCCTCGCAAACCCTGGAGCCAGCACCCACCAAATAGCGGAAGCGACAGGACTAGCACCAAAAACAGTGGCAAACTACATCTCAAAACTGAAACGACACGGACTAGTATACCAGAAGGGCAGAGGGGGAGGAGTATACCTCACAGGATGGGGAAAACTCCTAGCAAGCATCACACACAAAAAGTAACCAATCATAGCCCACCCGTCCCACACCGCAAAGCTTATATATTTCCCATCCTGGAAGGGGAAAACTGCAATATACAAACAATGGGGAGAGACACCCCTCACCCAGACCACACCCGGAGAGGGGCCTGTTCCGGAGTACTCCAGAGAAGAGAGACCATAAAAGACAACCCTGAATCAATCACCGGCTAGACCGGCTTTTCCCAGATTTCCTGGGAATACGTATTTCTCATTGTGGTAAAATATTTTAGTGCTGCCTGTGACCCCCTTCATGCGGCATGGTTTGACCCGGGAGGTATGGGATCTACCCATAGAGGCTGAATAGAAAAAGATCCCGGGTAGAAGATCACA
>WAOT01000004.1 GCA_015521115.1 Desulfurococcales archaeon | reverse complement strand
ATCGTTGTATTCGTAAAGGCCTACGCTGCTTTCGAGCAATACAACCTCGAAATCAATACAGGAGGAGATACTGCTCAGATCTTGAATGTCAGCGCCCAGGTACTCATAAACTTGCTCGTAAAAATAGCCTTCCTCGGGGTAGCACTGGCTGCAGGCTCGATTATATTGGGCAAGGGCGTATCACTGCTGAAAAGATGCCCGGAAAAGTAGCTAATATCGGGCTGAAGCCCGTTAGGGCCTAAAAGATAGGGGGACACTATAGATGAGGTTTATCGGGTGGTTGCTTGCCCTCTCCGGGCTCTTATTGATGGTGTTGCTAGCTGTCCCCCTCATTGTTGTCCAGGAGAATATTGACGGTCTTCAGCTTCGGTCTAGTGTGGAGGATAACGTGATAACCGTTACCCTAAACTATACTATACCGGTTAAAATAACTGATTACACATTAAAAATAATGTATAATGGTACACTACTCAATGAGACAAAGGGCGACGTTATAGAACAGGGCGACGTTATAAAAGTATCCGCTAACTATACCTACGCGGACTTTGATAAGCTCTCCATAGTGTTCTCAGGGAAGATAGCCGGGATCTACAGGGTAGAGCTTGTGCTCCACACTTGACGGGCGGTGATCCACGGTGGCTAGAGAATCGAGATTGCGGATAGCGCTGTGGGGCGCTACTAGAGGTGTTATTGAAGGGTTACTGGCGATCATAATCTACATCTACCTCCTACCACAGCTCTTCATGTATATCTATGAGAAGCTAGGATACTCGGGGTATCCGGGCTACGATATAGTATCATCAAAATATTTAACATTTATTATCCTAATACTTGGCCTTTCAACAACTGCAAAAATACTGAAAAAGACCATTTTCGACCCAATTCTTAGAGCATCGGCTAATATGTTTGGGATTCTCTTCGTGATATCGTTTTTAGGTTCCGGTAGTTTTACGCTCAAAAACCTACCTGCCGGCGACTTTAAAGCAGATATTACTCTCGACTTATCTCCACTTTTAACAGTGTTCTTCATATTCTTTGTAGTACCGAGTGTTATAGCACCCTTCATAGATTACTTCTATGAAATGAGTCAAAGTGAGGAATAGGACTGAAGTTGTGTTAACTGTGTGTATATATAACGTTGTAGATCTTCCCGTTCTTTTCCCCTATCTTATCGATACGCACGAACCCATACCGCATGAACTGGAGTCTATCATCAACGCTATATTCAAGCAGAGCTGGCTCTGCTAGACCCTCTTTTACCTTAAGCTCTAGGCCCTCTGGTATTAGCACCTTTACATTGACGGCCCCCCTCTCCGGTACGAACTGGACTATTGGTAGCTTCCGTGACCTGGCATATTCGAGCTCAGTGCTGATTAATTCAAGCTCGTTCTTTTCCCTATTGACGCGGAAATTGCCTAGGCCCAGAAGCCTTAACTCATCATATTTCTCAATGTCGGCCTTTTGGAGGAATACGTTGTCGCCTCCACATACCATTATCTTTCTCACCCGTTCTGGCCTATCAGGATGGTAAGGTATTCTTCCGTGGAGACATGTTGGAGACTTCACGGTCATCTTTATATAGTCCTCAACATACATTATCCTGTCCGCTATGGGATCTAGGAGTTTCCTGTTGGTCGCTGCGAGGTTCTTCCAGCTTATCTTAGCGTCTCCCGGTTTGATCCCTACTGTTAGTATGATCTCCCTTATAGCTTCAGGGAGTATACCCCTCCTCCTAAGTCCCGCAATAGTTCCGAAGCGTGGGTCGTCGAAGCCTAGGAACTTGTCGGGATTCTCCTCTATCAACCTTCTTATGTAGCTCTTGCTCATAATGAACCCTTCGAGTTTGAGCCGCCCAAAATGTATGAATGTTGGTGGTTCCCAGCCCATGCACTTGTATACGTAAAGCTGCTTCTCAGTGTTGACTTGATGCTCCTTTCCTCTAAGGATGTGGGTTACACCCATTAGATGATCATCTACGCTTACTGCAAAGTTGTATGTGGGCCATACCCAATATTTAGAGCCGACAATGGGGTGGGGGTACTTCTCAGTGTCTATTATTCTAAGGGCAACCCAGTCTCGGATACTGGGGTTGGGGTGCTTCGGGTCTGTTTTAATTCTTACAACTGCTTCACCCTCATAGTATTCTCTGTTCAGCATTTTCTCGAACTGCTCTAGATGCCATTCGGGAGGGTTGTCACGGGTCTGGCAGTATTCGCCCTTGCGGAGGAGCTCTCTTGAGCTCTCCTTGCATAGGTCAATGTACGCGCAGCCTCTTTTAATCATCTCCTTTATAATGTTATAGTATACTTCCATTCTGAGGCTCTGGATGTATTCCTCATGCCATACTACTCCCAGCCAGCGTAGATCTTCCTTGATAAGATCGTAGGCCTCCTTCATAGGCTTCTTTGTGCGTGGATCTGTATCCTCAAACCTCAAGATCATACGGCCCTTGTACATCTTAGCGTACTCATCGCTCAAGATTGCCGGCCTCGCATTACCTAGGTGTATTACAAAGTCTGGGTTGGGAGCAAACCTTGTGACTACCTTGCCTTCAACTGCATTGGGTAGCGGGGGCAGACCTCCACCTTCTTCGGTCTTCTTTCGGGGAGTCTGGAGAAGCCATGAATACTCCTCTTCTAGTATTCGTTTCTGCTCGGCAAGTGCGAGCTTGTTTACGTCCTCCACTATCTTAGCTGCGATACGCGCTATCTCTCTCGCTCGAGACTTTAATTCTGGCCGGTCGGCTAGGAGCTTTGACATCACACTACCTACTTTCGCTTTACCGTCGTGGAGGACAGCGTCCTTTAAAGCGTAGCCTCTTATGAGCTTCACTAGCTCCTCCTGCATCTTCAACCTCCTCTGTCCCGCGGGGAATAGTAGTTGTGAAGCGTACCTATTTTTCCCTCTCTACAACGAAGCGGGCCAACTCTGCAAGAGCAGTTTTAGCCTCACTATCTACTACGGGAAGATCGTCGAGGACTTGAAGAGCGTTCCTCATGAGGCTCATTGCCATCTGCTCCGCATACGCTAATGCCCCTGTTTTCGCTATTATCTCAGCGGCCCTGCGTAGGCTCTCCTCGTCATGGACACGGCCTCTTAGCACTTCACGGAGAAGCCCTTTCTCTTCATCAGTCTCGGCATGGTCATAGGCATATAAGACTAGGAGAGTCTTCTTCCCCCTCCTCAGGTCATTATATCTCGGCTTACCTGTTATCTTGGGGTCTCCGAAGACCCCTAGAATATCGTCTCTTATTTGGAATGATATACCGACAAACCTCCCATACTCCCCAGCCGCTTCAATGTGGTTTGCCTTAACTTCACTATTATAAGCCGACGCTACAAGCGCCCCCAACCGTGCAGAGGCCTCTATTAAAGCCCCTGTCTTCAAGTATATCATTTTTAAATAATCATGATATGATACAGACTCCATCTTCTCAAACATCATGTCATAAGCCTGACCTTCCGAGACCCTGACCGCAGCTTCTGTTAACGTCTCATAAGATCTTGCGAGGATATGGGGTGGTAGACCGTAAACTTTTGCTAGCTCCATAGACTTGTAGCTGAGTGCGAACGCGAGATCTCCTGCGAGTATTGCAAAATCCACGCCATAGACAACATGGGTTGTAGGCACTCCTCTACGAAACTCATCCTTATCCATTATGTCGTCGTGTATGAGTGTGAAGTTGTGAAAGATCTCAACACCAGCCGCTATCGGGAGGGACGCCTTCTCTGCCTCCCAGCCTCCGAGTGCTTTCGCCATAGCCATTACTATGAAAGGGCGTACTCGCTTCCCTCCTGCTTTAATCAGATGAGAGGCTGCCTCATAGACTTTCTCTGGGGCCCCCCTCATTACCTCTGTTAATATGAACCAATTGACGAGATTTGCATATTTTTCTCTGTAACTATTCATGATTTCATAGGTAGCCAACCTGATCTCACCAAAAGAGGCTGTAATCTCGTCCTGGATAAATATTCGACCGTATCTATTCCCCGCGCTTCTGCCTCCTCCCTTAGTCGGCCCCACAGGGTGAGAGGTGCCCTCCATAAATCCTCGGGTCTCCTCCCTCCAGCCATTAATATCGATGCTTTGATCTGATATATTAAAGTCTCTAAATATTTGCTTGCAGCCTCTAGGCCTCCCTTTATTAAGACTTTGAGTATTGGGAGTGCTATGCCTGCTAAGTCCGCTCCTAACGCTAAAACCTTTACGACATCTAGCCCCGTTCTAATTCCTCCACTACCTATTATATAAGCTCCTGGAGCTGATGCCCTGGCCTCTATGACTGCTAGCGCTGTGGGATTGCCCCAATAGTCGGAGAGCTCTCCCGGTGTGGGGTGTCCTGTACCAAGGCTTCTTATCCCCTCCACCTTAATCCAACTTGTCCCTCCAAGCCCTGACACGTCAAAGCATGATATTCCAAGCCTGTATAGGGTTCTCACTGTTTCCCTTGAGAGTCCTGCCCCTGTCTCCTTAACGATCACTGGGACGTCTAGGCTATCCGCTATTTCTACTATTTTTTCAATAACTCTTGAGTAGTACGGATCGCCCTCTGCTTGGAAGAGCTCTTGTCCAACGTTCAAATGGATTGCAATAGCATCAGCATCTATCATTTCGACTGCTTTCCTGGCTTCTCTGACACCATATCCCTTTGAGAGCTGAGGTGCCCCCAGGTTAGCCACTATGAACGCGTTGGGAGCAGCTTCTCGCATTGCTCGGAAGGTATTAGCGACCTCTGGTTTTTCAATGGCGGCCCTCTGACTCCCCACACCTACTGCTAGTCCGTACTTCTCCGCTAAGATTCCTATCTTATGGTTGATCTTACCGGTCTCAGGGTGCCCGCCTGTCATCCCCGTTATCATTAGGGGGACTTCCAGCTTGTGACCACAGAATTCTTTCTCTAGGCTTACATCGTCAAGATCGGCCTCGGGGAGGGGGTTGTGGACTAGCCTTACATATTTGAGGAGTGTGTGCTCCCTGCTCTCAACATCTCTCTCAACGGTCAATAATATATGCTCTAACTTCCTATTTTTAGTGACCTCTCCTATATCCAAGCTATTCTACCCCTTTACTAAGGTTCCAACCTCACCCGGCCGTTTACCTTTAATTATCATTTCGAGGCCGTCGACGTCTGTTATTACAACTGTAGTTTCAGACTCTCTGCTTGCCTCGAGCGCTACACGAAGCTTTTTAGCCATTCCTCCGGTTACATCGAAGCCCTTAGGCTTACCTATGACTTCAATGTCTTTCTGCGTTACGATTGGTATACGTTCTCCCTCTTCGCTCATTACACCTGCCTTGTCTATGACGTATATGAGGCAGTCTGCATGTGAGATGTGTGCAAGGGCTGCGGCTAGATCGTCTCCACTTAGTATTGCAACACCGTCCTCTTCGGGGATGGCATCTCCGTACGTTACAGGTATGAGGCCTAGCTCTAGGTCTCTGAGTATGGGCGTGAAGTCGCAGACTTTAATGTCGCCACCCTTACAGTAGGTGTGAGGGGGGTGAAGGACTGCCGGCACATTCTTATCTACGAATTTTTTGATTACTTCCAATGCTAGTCTTAGCATAGCCAGTTGTATACGCCCACTGTCAGTATGGTCTAGAACACCCTTTTGACGTCTAATCACGTCTACCTCGTAGTGACCGAAACTCCCTCCACCATGTACAACAATCACCTTCTTATTATCGGCATAAGCTCTAGCAATAGCCTCTGCTACTCTGACAAGGACATCATGCTTTATGGTGTAGGATTTCGTTTTATCGGTAATAGCGCTCCCTCCAATCTTTACAACAAGGCTCTTACACGTGATTGACGCCATACCGTGGACACCTCCCCTGGGTGGATCAATCGAGTAATTTTATCCTTTCAAACTCGGGCCAAAGGCCCGGACTTAAGATTGAGCCTTCAGGGGTGCTCAGACCCCAGAAAAAGTGTGCTAGGTGGTTATGTAACTGTATAAGAGGCTTCAGGGAGGGTTTCCTATTCGAGTCTCTAACCCTTACAGCCCCCTCTAAGACAAGCACACCTACAGTATGGATTAGCGCTCCATATAGGTCGGGGCCTAAAGTCTCCTTATCAAATAACTGCTCCTTAACGATTAAGGAAGACTCCTTAAACCCCCTCACAGTAGTGTTACTTAGTTTTGCGTACTCTTCATCGTTCCGATAGACTACAGTCCCGCCCATTAGTGAAGCGTATCGGAGGGCGTCTACAACACTATGCCACGCCCCCCAGCCGGTTTCAAGATCGTCCAGTAGTCTCGCATACTCGAGTATCTCATACACTTCAAGGCTTTCTCCGTATGCTCGGGCTACGCTCTTCAGGATATGAGCGGTAAGAGAGGCGTAAAGCCCGGCTCTAGGAGTCCCCTCGGGAGCTGACCATTTAAGGTTAATGCACGCATCCAATCCTAACTCCTTGAGTAGTCGTTTAGCAAACGATACTACCTGTCCTGCTAGATCATCTGTGGCTCCCGCCGCTACTGAGGGCTCCTTACACTCCTCAACCTCCACCTCTATTCTCGTACTCCCCACTTCGGCAACTAGGTAGGGGTTCTCGCTCTCCCTTAATGGTAAGCCGAGGATAACCGCTGGGATGGGGATGATTTGGCTTACTCTCATACCTTTTGCCACCTTGGGAACATTATTGATGCATATCCTACTACCCAGTCCTTCTCCCCCGTCACGTCACCGGAGGTGGCGTGTTTAAGGAGCACGGGCTCCCCTCCCTTTAGCCGTAGCGAGAGCTCCATGAGTGTTGCTGCAGATACAGGGCCGCACATGGTTATATTGTAGTCTTCGATGACCCTGTAGAGGCCGTCAACATCCCTCTTAATTATCATTTCTATAGCAGTTAAATCCTTTTTAACTGTTATATCATGGGGCTCGTAATGGTTAAAGTCAGTGCTCCCTACAACTACTAAGTCCACCCCATTCTCAGATACTGCCTTGAAAATTGAGGCCGCTAAGTCCCTAGCTATTATAGGATTCTGGTGGTATGCTGTTATGGGGACTATCCTTGGAGTGTCTCCTTTGAATATATACTGTATAAAGGGCACCTGCACCTCTAAGCTATGCTCGTAATAGTGGGCTGTACTATCAAATGACAGATACGATGAATATGATACTAGCAATCCTGCAAGCTCCATGTCTACCTCTACATCGCCTAGAGGAGTTCTCCAAGCGTCTCCCTTGTAGGCCGCTACAGGCATCCCGACCCCATTATGGTTAGGCCCTATAATTATAATGCTCTCTGGCCTCTTTTCCTCTGCCAGTTTAAGGTAGGAGTGGGCCGCGACTGGGCCGCTATAAATGTAGCCAGCATGAGGTACAATGTATCCTATTGATTCCCTCTTGTCGCCATGACCCTTAGGGAGCCTGCCTGGGCCTATGGGGTGAGTGAACGCCCATTCTATCAGTTTTATTAGCTCCTCAGGATCTGCGGGGTAAAATGTGCCAGCATGAGCTGGATAGCGTATCGTCTTCTGCACACTACCACCCATACTTTTAGAAGGGCGTGGGTCTAGGGTAAAATTTTGGGGTTTAGGATGTTACCTTCTTCTATATATCTTACTCGCCATGAAGGCTGTGTAGTCGACGTCAAGCTCGTCGGTAGGGCCTATTCTTCCCTGCTCCCTCAATATCTCGCGTGTCAGTATCCAGTATAGGAGTGCCAGACTCCTCCTACCCTTGTTGTTTGCAGGTATGATGAGGTCAATATTCTCTATCCTATTGTCAGTATCCGCAAATGCCACCACAGGTATCCCGACCTTTGAGGCCTCAATTATAGCCTGCTTGTCGGTTCTCGGGTCTGTTATGAGGACTACGTCGGGCTCAATGTAGTCTTCTAGATGCGGGTTTGTGAATATACCCGGTATGACTCTACCTGTGATAGCCTTGCACCCAACTCTTTCACACATCATTCTAGCAGGCTTTTGCCCATAGAGCCTTACTGAGACCACTGCGACCTTCTCCGGGCTGTATCGTGCAAGGAATTTTGCTGCTATCCTTAGCCTTTCATCGATTTTAGCTACATCCAGTATGTAGAACCCGTCGGGGAGTATCTTGTATACGAACTGCTTCATATACTTAGTGCATATCTGAGTTCCAAATACTACCCCAGCCTTCTTGTATAGCTCCGCCGGGACTAGTAGGCTAGTCCCACTTGTCTCCTGGCTCACGGCACACCACCTGACGCCCTAAGCCTCTTGGCCTTCAGGGTGTGATATAGGGCTATCTCCTCAATGTATGTAATAGAGGTGAGGAGCATCCTCCTACAACAGTATCTCGTGACCCCCAGGTCGTCCAATACCTTCTCTGGGGGTTCTCCGTTCATGACCCTTCTCTTATACTCCTCCCACAGGTGCCCTAGAGGGGCTCCACAAGTGAAACATCTGATAGGGGGCATCATCTCAGGTCACCTGTACGACTTCTGCCAGCGCCTCCTAGCGCTTCTTCTCATGTACTTCTCGGGCTCCGTCCTCCTCGGGTCGCCGGCTATCATGGTTCTATCGTACTCTTCGAATATCTGGAGTAGGGCCTTGCTCAGGTCATTACTCCTCCTACACTCCTCGTCTTCCCCCTCGCAGCGGAAGTACTCTACTAGGCCTCTAGCTATAGCCATCCTGACTGCATCAGCTTGACCCATGAATCCTCCTCCCTTAACCCTCACGTTGATGTCAATCTGGGATCTTATCTTCTTACCAGCTAGAAGTAGGGGTTCCATCATCTTTAGTCGGGCCATCTCTATGGGCCATATCTCAATCGGTATGTTATTTATTTTCACCCTACCTATCCCCGGCTTTATCACTGCTACAGCGATTGCCCTCTTCCTTTTACCCGACGATATTACTATTTTCTTCATCATTACTCTGCACCCCTCCATCCAAGCTCTCTAGCTATGCGCCCTAGCTCAACGTAGTCCCTTCCAAGCCTGGTGACGTCTGCCTCCTTAAACCTTATCTTCTCTACGTTTTGAAGCTCGACTGGGACTCCTATGTAGGCCTTAAGCCTCCTGTAAGCGTCCCTCCCCCTCTTGTTATGTTTGGGAAGCATTCCCTTTACCGTCCTCTTGAAGAGGTTTATTGGGCTTCTAGGCCTCTTAGGCCTCCACTTATGAGAGTAGTGGCTTCTCACAGGTAGTATGGTCTTCTTGTACTGTTTTACTACCTCCGACGGTTTACCGCTTACAACTATTTTCTCGACGTTAACCACGGCTATCTCGAGGCTAGGATCTTCGAGCAGTTTCTTTGCTATGAGGCTTGCTAACCTGCCTAGAATTTGACCCGTCCCGTCGACCACCAGGAGTTTTCTCTGCTCAGACACCTTACTACACCCCCTTAGACCTAGATTATTATCCTTGTCTTGCTCCCCGAAGGGTTGCGCCTCACCGCTTCGGCTAGTGTTATCGCCTCCGCACCAGCTGCTTTTATTTTCTTTAAGGCCTGTTCTGAGAAGGCATATGCGGCTACTGTGACCTTCTTCGTTAGTGTGCCTGAGCCAAGCACCTTACCTGGCACTATGATCATCTCGCCCTCGTTAGCGTAACGATCTATCTTGGAAAGGTTGACCTCAACCCTCTCCCTCGTGGGCTTCCTTAGTAGCTCGGCTACACGTATCCAGACCTTCGCACCCTCTCTTTTACCGGTTCTCTCGAGCTCGTCTGCGAGCTTCCTTAACACTATGTTTGTGGGCCCGGTTCTCCTCATGCCTCTACCACCACTTCCGCCCTATTCACCGCCTCTTTAACCCGCTTTATGCGGGATTCTAAAGCGTTAATAGCCTCTGCGATTATTGTCTCCGGTTTTAGTGCTCCCGTACTTTCGACTTTGAATATTAGGCGGTTTTCATCGTACCGTACAGTTACAGCCCCGTCACATATGCCTTTTGTCTCAGCACAGTAGCGTAGACCGCTCGTGTTTATATTTCTCTTGAACTCTATGCGCCCCTTTTCGCCTTTGCGGAGTGCCTCTACCACTTCAGGATATGCTTCCAGGCACTCCAAACACCTGTCTCCCGCCTTGGTTCCGTCGTATTCAACTATGGGGACATATTGTAGTAGTGATATGCTGGCGGGCATCCACTTCGCATGCTCCCTCCCCCGCCCCAGGCGGGCGTAGGCTACCATATGTATTCTCTGGCCCGGTGCGATGTAGACTATGGGTGTTTCGGGGTAGACGGGTCTAACGTCCGGGTCGCTTATACTTAGGTCTGAAGCCTTCACATACCTTCCTGTCTCCTCTGTCTCAGGCACACTGGCCTCTAAGAATATCTCAACGTAACATGAGGAGTCGGTTTCGGGGGCCTCCTTACACTCTTCCGGTGAACGCAGTTTCCTTATAGCACTGCTTGAATCTAGCACGACTAACCCGAGTCTGTGGGCTATTATTTCAGCTGGCACTGCGGTAGTGTTATCATAGAAATAGGCGAAGTCAACGGCTAAGGTGGGTACATCGGAGAGGACGACCCTTCTAATAGCGTTTAGCAGGCTCCTCGGATAACCCTCCATATATAGTGTTATAGTGTTTCTCGATAGCTTGAGTAACTCGACTTTTCTCTCCAACCAGTATACACCCCCTACTGGGGAGAACTGGATAAGAAGATAAATACTTAGCACACCTTGGGGAGGAGGGGTTTAGACTCTCCTACCCCTCCTACCTCCAGGCCTCCTTGTCGTGTCGTGCGGTATCGGGGTTACGTCCTCGATCCTACCAATTATGAAGCCTGCTCTGGCCAAGGCCCTTATTGCCGCCTGCGCTCCAGGCCCGGGCGTCTTTGGCCCGTGACCTCCAGGGGCCCTCACTTTTATGTGGATCGCCACAATCCCCCTAGCCATTGCCTGCTGGGCTGCCCTGCTTGCCGCTATCATTGCCGCATAAGGCGAGGGCTTCTCACGGTCAGCCCTAACAACCATGCCACCGCTCACTCTAGCGACAGTCTCAGCTCCCGTGAGATCGGTTATATGGACTATGGTGTTGTTGAAGCTGCTATAGATATGGGCTACTCCCCACTTCAGTTCTCTACCCGCAAACGCCATACTTCCTCACCCCCTGGCTACACGGGTGGTCTCTCCTTAAATGGGCTATCGGGGGCGTAGTCTACTAGCTCCTCCTCATCCCTCGTTACGAGGTAGCCGGGGCTTGTGACCCTTCTACCTCCGATGGCTATGTGCCCATGCACAATCAGCTGTCTAGCCTGGTAGATAGTTTTGGCTAACCCCTTCTTGTAGACTATTGTCTGGAGCCTCCTCTCGAGGACGTGCTCGGCAGTGATTCCGAGAATATCGTCTAGCGTCGCGTTCTTCTCGACGAGACCCAGCCTGTAAAGCTTATCCAGCAAGACCTGCTGCACTTTCACCCTCTCCTCCTCGGGGAGGGCTAGGAGGTTCCTTGCCCTATGCCTTAGGTTTCGTGCTAGGGTCTCCGCCTTCCAGAGCTCTTTCTTGTTCTTTAGCCCATACTTTCCTACAAGCTGTATCTCTTTGAGGAGCCTCTCCTTAATCCATGGGTGCTTTGGGCCCTCCCATTTCTTCCTGGGCTTCTTAGGGTCTCCCATTCACGCTCACCCCCTCTACTTCCTCTTCTTCTTCACTCCGACAGTCATACCTAGCCTGCCAGTCGTTCTTGTTCTCTGTCCGCGGACTTTTAGGCCTAGCTTGTGCCTCACTCCACGCCAGGATCCGATCCTTATCTCCCTCTCGATGTCACGTCTGGCGTAGAATAGTAGCTCTGAGCCTACTAGGTGCTTGTCTAGGCCTGTCTCATAGTCCTTCCTCCTGTTGTAGATCCATGACGGTAGTCCTAGCCTCGTTATGTCCCTCACGATCTCGTCTAGCTTCTGGATCTCGGCCTCAGTTAGGAATCCTGTTCTCATAAAGGGATCCATCCCCAGCGATCTTAGTATTGCGATTGCTGTCGTGTAACCTATCCCCTTGATCTCGCTTAGCCCATACACTAGGGGTAGCTTGCCCTCTATGTCTGTCCCTGCTATACGGACTATGTACTTGAACTGTCTGCCTTCTGCCATCCCTTTCCACACCCTCGATTGAGCGTACTACTGGCTACCTCCTAGGGTGGGTCTCTTTGTGGAGGGTTAAAAGGGTATTGTGGGCTAGACGCCCGCCTTTGAGCGGAGCTCCTTCACCTTTTCAATTATCTCCTTGACTAGGGCCTCGGCCTCTCCGGGGTCGATTATTGCGGCGGAGGCCGCCTGAACCTCGATCCCGGCTGCCTCGCCGAGCCTCTTCTTGCTGGGGACGTAGACGTAGGGGATCTTCTTCTCGTCACAGAGTATGGGTAGATGGGCTACAATCTCTGGGGGATCTACGTCCTCAGCTATGATGACAAGCTTGGCGATACCCCTCTCACAGGCCTTAGTGGTCTCATTGGTACCCTTCTTTATCTTCCCTGTCTCCCTAGCCTTGGCCACAGCCTCATATACCTTCTCCGCGAGCTCCTCGGGAACCTCGAACCTCACATAAAACGGCTTACTCATAGCTCATCCTCCTCCCCGTTTTCCGGGTCGTAGCTCACTCTCTGGAGGAGCAAGTCGAGTATTTAAATATGTCTCGAAGTATACCGGTGGGTTCTCGGTGGAAGAGCATGGGTTGCCTCGATAAGATTGGGCCCGGAGAGAAAGCCCCAGAGGTTGTAAACGTGCTCATCGAGATCCCCATGGGCAGCTCAGTAAAATACGAGTTCGACAAGGAGGCATGCATGATCAAGGTAGATAGGTTCCTATACACAAGCATGTACTACCCCTTCAACTATGGATTCATACCTGGAACGCTCGAAGAGGACGGCGACCCGGTAGACATACTAGTCCTGAGCAGGGAACCTGTGGTTCCCGGCAGCCTCATTGAGGCTGTCCCAGTCGCAGTCCTCAACATGGAGGACGAAGAAGGGCTTGACTGGAAGATTGTTGCCGTACCTAAGCCAAAACTTGATCCCAACTACAAGGAAATAACGGACGTCGATAAGATCCCCGAGCCTATCAAGGAAAAGATCAGGCACTTCTTCGAGCACTACAAAGAGCTCGAGCCTGGTAAGTGGGTTAAGGTCAGGGGCTGGGAGCCCAAATCCAAAGCCCATGAGATAATACTTAAGGCGATAGAGAGGTATAAGGGCTCATCAAAGTAAGACGCAGCCGGTGAGCCGGGAGTGCTGAAAAAATATAAATCAAAAATAATAATTTTTACAATTTTACTATTACTATTACCATTACTACACACGCCAGCGGGGGCAGAGGCAGTAAACAATACATACTACAAGGTGACTTATAGGGCACTACTATCGGCCCCATACCAACAGGGTTTCGCACTCTGCGGAATAGTAAATGCTTACTATGTGCGGTCAAATGAAGGACTAAACTTGTCGTCGATTGAAATAAGCGGGTGGAGCTGCCCATCACGAGATCTCGAGAAAATTGTGAAAGCAGTCCTACAGCCGGAAAATATAGGGGCTAAGAGGTTAGCGGAAGTATCTGCTGGCGACCCTGTTATAGTGTTCCTACCCGAGGGGACTGAATCCTATGCCTGCAGCCACGGTATGATACTATACTATAAACTTCAGCTCCTGGGGAACGATAAGGAGGTTTATGTGAGCATGCACCGGACTGAAGATGGTATTGTTACGTGGACATCAGCATACTTCTACCGGGATACGCTTAAACCGTACTCGCTCATACTCCAGCCTATAAGTGTAGAGCCAATACCGCCAGACACCTGTCTTCATAAATTCCCGAGCCCCGCTGTTAAGGCGGGTCTAGCTGTTGCATCAATATTAATAACCGTGTTAGCCGCAATAAACGCCTCTAAGTTCTCGAGGGAGGCGCAATACTAGCTAGCAGCTAGACTTATTATCTGTTCCTGCATGAGGGACATGATGTTTCCACTTTTAGGGGAACAGTCATGCTAATGGTGTGAACTGGGTGCTTACCGGTTGGAGAAAGCCACCGCAACCGCCAGCGTTAGCACTAAAGGAGCAATACTGTTAGGTAAGAATGTCGTCGTCGATGGTTTCGACGACAGACCTATAAGGGTAGTGACCCACGCCCATTTCGACCATATAGGAGGCCTGAAGAGGAGTATCAAGAGGAGCGTCTTCATAGTAGCTACACCCACAACCCTGAAAATGCTGGAAGTTTTAGGATACAAGATCCCGCCGCACAAAACCGCCCCCCTCCCCTACGGTAGAAGCCTAATGGTGGAAGACGAGAGGCTAACGCTATTCCCGTCCCGCCATATAGCGGGTAGTGCACAGGTGCTCGTAGAGGGCCCCAATTACCGTGTAGCCTATACCGGGGACTTCAAGATGCCCGGTACACCCCCCATAAGGGATCTCGACGTCCTCGTTCTAGACGCCACATATGGAAGCCCCCGCCGGCAGAGGCGGTGGAGCGATTGGGAGGCCCTTATGGCCCTCATAGGCCTTATAGAGGAGAAGTCCAAGTACGGCCCTGTGTGGGTCTATGGCTACAATGGTAAGCTCCAGGAGGTCATGGTTGAGCTACGAAAAAGTGGGGTCAGGCTACCCTTCTACGCCGATATTAAGACCATAAAACTAGCCAAGATAGCAGCCGAGTTCTACAGGGAGAGAATAGAGGACCTCTACCCATATAATGGTGCTCCCATTGACGAGTCAGCCGTCATATTCCAGCATATGTCCCGGTCACGCTCCTTCAAGACTAGAAGAGGAACCCATATCATACTTACAGGTTGGGAGATGAGAGGCATTATTGTCCAGGTTGAACCAAACAAGTACAATGTTTCATACAGCGACCATGCAACCCTTAGGGAGATAGTAGACTACTTGAGGGCCGCCAGACCGAGAATAATCATAGTAGACGCGTATAGAGGTAGGGATCCGGAGCTCACGGCTAGACATATAGAAAAAATCACGGGCATCAGAACTATTCCCTTACCGGTATGAGGGTGAGTGAACATTAGCGGAGGACTGAGATCGCATTATGTGACCCCCAATCAGAGCACGTGTGTCAGGGCCATTAGAATAAGTGAGAAACTCGGCCGAATCGGTCAGGCAAAAATCGCGCCCCTAATCATATTACTATCACTCCCTATCGCGTTAACTTCATACCTTGTACCTGAGGATCTGAGCTACCTACCTGCACTCACAGCCCTCGGAGTGTCCATGATTGGGGGCGCACTCGAATACGTTTACTTATCAGGTTTATACTCTATACGGGAGATCGTGGAAAAGGGGCGTGCAACTTATAGGAGCATATTAATGCCCGCTCTCGCCGTCGGCTCCTATATTGGCCTCCTAGGAATATACTTCTCATACAAGATCAACAAGGACTTCCTGGAATACCTGTTTGAGAAACCCGTTTTCGAAACAGAATGCGCAAAATACTATGAGCCATTCTTGGGTATCGTATCTCTGGGCCTCCATTTAACCTTGTTGCAGAAATGCACCCACAGAGTGAGCTTAAGAGTCGGTGACGTCTGCATCTCTAGGGATAGCGTTACGGTAGATCTCGGCGCCGAAGGAAAGAGCAGTCAGGAATAGTCTGGGAACCTTTATGCCCTTATCGAGGACTACTCTCCAGGTCTCGCCACAGGACTGACACCACGCTAAACCTAGCCTCTTGAGCTTCTTCCCCGTGAAGACTCCTATGGCTAACTTATCCGTATTTCCACAGTATGGGCACCGAAGCCCGTTTGTTGAGACTATCCACTTATACCCGCAGAAGGGGCAAATCATGGAGTATGTCCTCTCGTCCTCTTTTAACATAGTCCTAGAGATGGCTCCGCATACGGGGCACTCCGCAGTAGAGTTGTTGATATTTCCCTTCTCTTCCTCGTAGAGCTGGGCCTTAAGTCTAGCATAAGCTTGAATAATTATAAATATTATATTAAATCCTGGAACGTCCTTCTTACCCGTTAAGAATGCCTCCAAGGCCTCGTCAAAATTTGTGAGCCTATGCCCTAATTTCTCGGAGACCCTTACATAATCTTCTCTAAGCTTCTCTGTGAGCTTCGCTAACGCTGTTGTAAGTTCATTATTATCTAATATTTTTATGATTTCATCATTTCTTTTAGCATTCTCTATTAACTCTTCTTCTATTTCCTCTACAAGCAGGGTCTTATCATAGTCTATCTCTCCGCCCTTGAGCAGGTGCTTATACCTGTTTATCGCGTTCCTAAGCTCCTCTACCATTCTCCCCATAACTCCTCACTACCCCAGTTCTTCTACTAATCCGATACGGATGCAAACCGGGATAAGAGTTCGAGTATACAGTCGGTCTCCCTATTATAGATGTGATGAGGCATAACTACTAACCTGACTCCTTTAGGGGCTGTACACTTGTATAGCTGGATGCCCATTTGGGACGCTTTCTTAAATATCTTATCAATGTTTGGGTGCTGCAAACATAGTATCGGGCGTCCTGGAGGCGATATTCTCCTGTAACCACATTTCCCAAGCTCTCTCGTTATCCTCTCTGCTTCTCGGTTCAGTGCTTCCGCTATGCCTTCAAAGCTACCGAACATTTTCTCTAAGGTCTCGATGGATCGGAGTGCAGCATATACTGGGCATCCTGGTCTAGAGCCGAGAATGCCGAACTGTCTACCGCTAGGGATGTATGAGCTTTGAGTGTAGAGTGACTCTATTATGGTCTGATCTGAGGCTAGAAGGACTCCAAGGGGGAGAGGTGCTTCGGGGATCTTGTGCATATCCAACGCTAACGTCGCTACGGTATCATTAAGCTCGATCATGACCGGTGGGACAATATACCTCATAATGGGGCCTAAAAATGCTGCGTCAACGTGGATCGCAGCTCCTACCTTCTCAGCTATTTCAGCCATTCCCCTAACATCATCAATGCACCCCAACTCGGTTGTCCCAATAGTTGCGACTACAATGCTCTTGTGATCCACTACCTCAGTCAGTTTCCTAGCCGGGGCACAGCTCGACGGTTTAAGGGGGATAACATGGTATTTGAGCCCCAATATCTTAGCCGCTTTCAAAACACTATAGTGAGCACTTTCTAGGAGGATCAGCTTGTTTTTACCCCTCTCCCTCCAATAATATAGTGCTAATAGGTTTGATTCCGTAGCCCCGCTCGTTACCCAACCCGGGTATTCTTTTCCCAGCGCTTCCCTTGAAACCCTAGAGATGATTGACTTAATCGCCTCATTCATGCCCGGATATGATACCGGGTCTCCTAGATTAGTATTAATTTTATTAGCACACTCCTCCACTGCCGGTGCGGGTGGGTCGGATATCATGGCTCCAACTACTCGTATATCGTTGCATCTACTCTCCTGCCTAGAGTGTGGTGGCATTTTAACCCCCGCTATTCGCGGGGGAGGATAAAGAAGGGGGCTAATAGATTAGGGAAAATATTGCTGGGGCTACGAGTCCTAAGGCGATTATTATAATGGCTCCGGCAATGAGCGCTGCCTCTACGCTCTTGGCCACACCCTTCTCAGAAGTTCCGCTCTCGGAAACCATGTCTCTCGCGAATCTGACGTAGTAAGCGCTGCTGATTGCGCTGTTGATGAAGGCCGCTATTACTAGCAGTATTGAGAAGCCTGCTACTGCGATGAACATGTAGAGTTTGCCCCAGAAACCTAGCATAGGTGGCATGCCCAGAAGGCTGAATAATAGTATTGCTCCTGCAGCTCCAGCCCTACTCCTTCCGAGGAGGCCTCTAAGCTCTCTTAGGGTTCTGACATTGCTGGTCAGGCTGAATAGTGGGGCTTTGGCAATACCGTATGCTACTGCCTGAACTGCCACTGCGGCAAACGCGTAGTTGACTAGAGCTGGGTTCCCCCTCGGCGTGAAATACGCTAACGCTGCCATTGCCGCGAGTATGTAACCTATCTGTGCTATGCTGCTGTAGGAGAGTAGGGCTCTAAGATCATCGGTTGTTAGCGCTGCTATATTTCCGTATGTCATGGTTACAACCGCTAGGATTGCTAGTGTGTAGGCGAGTGCTTTAGACCCTGCTAGTATGCCGAGAGAGTAGACGTTTCCGAGGGCTTCACCGCCCGCCATGTAGTAGACTAGCCTCGTTAGGACTGCAATGAATCCCAGCTTGATCACGGCTGCTACAATACTGACAACCCTACCGTCAGCCCTTCCATAAACGCTTGGAATCCACCAGTGGAAGGGTGCTACGCCTACCTTGAACCCTAACGCTGCTAATAGTGTTATCAGCACGAACCCGCTAAACTTGTCTGAGCTTAAGGGGGCGATCTGGTAGGGGTATAGGTTCTGTGATGTGCTGAGCACAGTGTTAGCTGCCACCCATATTGCGAGGAAGAGTGTCGCTACTGCACCTAGCATAATATACCTGACAGCCGCCGCCCTGCTCTCCCTCTCTACAGGTAGGGCTATGTATACGTAGGCCAGTACTGATACTAAAAGCCATGTTGCTAGTAGTAGTAGGGCGTCTCTTACTCCCGAGATCACGAATATGCCGAAGAGGGCTATTGGTAGTAGCCCATAGTAGCTTGGACTACTCTCCCATATTAGGGGCTCCTTACCTGCTGCGGTTAACGCTAAGGTTGCAGTTATGCCTGCTCCGAGCACTATGAAGGACGTGAAAGCGTCGTGGACTACTGTATTGTTGTATAGAGCTATAGGGCCGTTCCTTATAGTTACGTCGAGCATTATCGCACCTGTAGCTATCGTTAGGAGAGCAGATAACACTGCTAGCCACTGTATTAGTTTTGATTTTCTGCCCCCTACTACTGCTATTACAGGGATTATCAGGCCTATCCCGAGTACAGTATAGATGAGTGTGAGTGCCAGCTCTACTTCATGGATCATCCTTGATCACCCCCATGCTATGTAGAGGAAGAGGAGCAACACAGAGGCGAAGTAGACGTATAGCATTAGGTAGTAGTCACTTCTACCACGGTGGAGGGCCCTTAGCCCCGCTGCACCGAGGGCGAATAGGGCTGGTATAGCTGCATGGTATGCTAGGTCTATGACGTGGTCGACACCGGCTAGGAACATTGAGAAGCCTGCGAACCCGCCCACTATTAGGATGTATATTATTGAGTTGATGTACCACCGGTCGAAGAGGAAGTCGTGTATGACCCTAGCCGTCTTACTTGTCTGTAGTATCCGGTCGAAGTCTGTCTTCACTAATAGGTATAGTACAGCAACTACAGCAATATTTGTGAACACCCAGCCCAAAGTTGTAGCTGTCACTGCTGATAAGCTGATCCCAAACACCGCCTTCACAGTGTCAATCGCCGCCTCTACTCCAAGCGTTTCTGATATCGCTTTCGCCAGTGAAGGGTAGAACTGGAACCACGCTATACCTATCACGAGCGCGGTTAGGGCTAGTAGGAAGTATGGGATGAGCATTAGTGGTGGGGCCTCGTGGGGGTGCTCGTGGACTTCCTTCTTAGGCGGCAGATGCAGGACTCTCAATATCATTCTTAGCGTGTATGCTGCTGTTAGTCCTGCAGTGAGCACGCCTAGGCCTAGAACCCAGTTGAGATGGGCTTCCTCAGCGCTCTTTAGTGTAAGTTCTTTGCTGAAGAATCCGCTCATTGGCGGTATCGCCATTAGGCTAAGGCCTGCGAGCCATAGGGATAATGCGGTTAGCTTCATGTATTTCGCGTAGTTGCCCATATAGTCGATAAACCTGCTATGAGCCGCATGGATAAGCCATCCTGCTATGAGGAATAGTGCAGCCTTGAAAATTGCGTGGCTGAGGAGGTGTGAAAGGCCTGCCGCGACTCCGAGTGATGCTATCTCCCCGACCTCAGCATGACCAGTTGCTAGTATAGCACCTGCGGCTGCGACCCCTACGAACATGTAGCCGAGCTGGCTTGCAGTTGAATAGGCTAGAATTAGCTTGAGCTCGTTGGATACGAGGGCCATTGTCGCGAGCATAAATGCCGTTATCGCCCCCAATCCCGCAACTATTACGAAGTACTTTGCTAGCTCGCCAGCAACTAGACCCGAAGCAGCTGCTCCAAGGAGGAACACTGGAGCCATTCTCAGCATGAAGTAGACTCCTGCCTTGACCATGGTGGCTGCGTGGATAAGTGCGCTAACAGGTGTTGGACCTGTCATTGCTGTGACAAGCCACTCCTGGAACGGGAACTGAGCGCTCTTAGCTAGTGCTCCGAGGGTGAACACTAGGAGGACAGCTGCTAGTACGCCCTTGCTTGCTAGAGTGACCATCCATCCCCCATGGCTTGCCTGTACGGCTATTTCTGGTATTGAGAATGTTCCGGTTAGGAGGAAGAGTGTTGCCATGCCTATCATCATGCCGATGTCTCCTATTCTAGTGAAGAGCATTGCTCTCACACCGCTGTGGCTTGGTGTAAAGTACATCGGTATGCCTAGTGCTTTCCTCCCAGGTACGCCTACCCAGTACTCCTCCTCGTCAGTGTACCAATGGCCTATCAAGGCGTAGCTTGCTAGTCCTGTGCCTTCCCAGCCTATGAACATGAGTATGAGGTTATCCGCTGTCACTAGTAGGAGCATGCTTGCGACGAAGAATGTGAAGAAGAAGAAGTATCTTGGGATGCCCCAGGAGTGGCGCATGTATTCCACGCTGTAGACTGCTATTAGGAAGCTTAGCACTCCAACAATTACTGCCATAACAGCTCCGAGCCCGTCAAGGTATACTCCGACTCCCACGTTGATCCATGGAACCCATGTGGTTGTTGAGGCGGCATAGATCGGCCCCTCTCTTAGAACCTTGAAGAGGGCATCAACTGCTACTAGTGCTCCTAGCCCTATTGATACTACGCTTCCCCAGCCATGGACGGCCTTGTTTTCAACTCCTAGGTAGTAGAGTATGGCGAGTATTGCTGCCCCCAGATATGGGATCCCCCATATTAGAGCCCAGGGCATGAGACCGGAGTTCGGAGCAACTAGGGAACCTGTCTCCACGATCATTCCTACCACCTCCTAACCTAGACCAGCTAGGAGTAGAGTCTCGACGGACTGGCGTAGGGGTGATATGAGCAGTGAGATTGTTAGGAAGAAGATCACACCGATCACTGCTAGTAGTACAACCGTCTGTTTGAAGCCATCCTGTATTTCATGGTTTGCCCCCTCCATTGGTTTACCGTAGAAGATCCTCTTCATCGTTATGAACGCATACGCCGCTGACACGCCATACGCTACTATCAACGAGGTTGCTACTAATAGTACATGGTCTACACTGTTTAGCGGGACAGCCTTAACCAGCCCTATTGTTATAAGGAGCTCGCTCCATAGACCCATCGTAGGCGGGATGCCAACTAGGTGCATGAAGCCTAGGAGTGCTGCCGCTGCTGTGAATGGGTAGTACTTGGCTAGCCCGCTCATCCTCCTTATATCCCTGAGACCGTGTAGCTCAGTTATGAAGACTCCTGCGACCATGAAGAGGACTGCCTTCCCTATAGCGTGTGTGAGGTAGTGTAGCATTGCTCCACCTATGCCGAAGGCTGTTAGCGTTGATATGCCTAGGAGCAGGTAGCCCATTTGGCTCACGCTTGAGTATGCTAGTAGTCTCTTGAAATCATTCTGCCTTAACGCTACTAGGCCGCCATATACTATTGTTACTATTGCGAGGATCATGAGGTCGTACTTTATCTTCTGGAGTATATCGGGGAATAGGATTATTCCGAACCTGGCTAGGGCGTAGCCTGCTATACCGATGAGGTTAGGTGATAGGAGTGCTGATACTGGTGTTGGAGCTTCTGCGTGTGCGTATGGAAGCCACATGTGCACGCCGAAGACCGCCATCTTTATGAAGAGTCCTACTAGGATGGCTGCAGCTGCTATCTTTGCGGCTTCACCTATGATGGCTGAGGCCATTGGCACATAGATTAGGCTCCCATTCTGGATTCTCAGGATATCGAAGCTTCCAGCCTTTATCCCATAGTAGAGTACGCCTGCGATGAACAGGGCCCCTGCAACGTGGGTCCAGATGAAGTAGAGTAGCGAGATTTTCCTCCTGTCACCGTAGCCATAGTACGCTATTAGCAGGAATGAGGCGATTAGCGAGATCTCAAGGAACAAGTAGAATTCTATAAGGTTCGTGGACAGTGCCATCCCCATCATTGCTATAGCGAAGAGGTTGTAGAGGAAGAAGTATGCGCCGAGCCCTGGTACTTTCTCCCCCTGCTCCTCCATCTCGGCTATCCTAGTAGTCATGTACTTTAGCGAGTATACCGCAACGATGCCAGTGACTAGGCTTATTCCTACTAGAACAGGCAGAGACAGCCCGTCGACTACAAGGCTAAAGTATCCGATCTTGTACCCCGTTAGGTCTATCTTGATAGAGTCGGCAACCGGTTCCTCAGGGGAGTAGATGATCCAGGAGGTCATTATGATACCGAGTGGTATGAGTAGTGTTATAGCTGAGAGTGCTGCGATCAGCTTCCCCCTACTACTGCCTAGGCCTAATAGCCCAACAATTATTGGGAGCAGAAGACTCCCATACCAGATGAAAGGTATCTCCACCATTTTAGACGCCCTCCTCCTCTATACTTGAAGAATCCAGAGTCCTACCGACACGGTAGAATGCTGCTATTATCGCAACCACTACTATAACCTCTCCTGAGACTATCGAGATCAACACTACACCAAAACCGGTAAGAAGGGCTGGAGACAGAGTTGAAAGCACGATGATAAACAGTAGTACTGCGTTGAATAAAACCTCAATTGATAGCAGCTGCCTTATGAAGTTCCTGGAATACGTCATTCCATAAGCCGCAATTCCCATCATAACAGCTGATGTCACGAGAGCTATTCCCGCTACCGCAGAGTCGATTATCGCCATCCCATTCACCCCCTCCTAGCTATAGCGATCGCCTCTATTAGGGTCGCAGCAAGAGCCACGAAGATGAGGGCAATAACAGGTGTGTACCCTGTAAGTAACGAGTCAGCAACGTTACTGGCTGGAATAGATGATGGTCTCGTATAGCCGAGATAAGCTCCTAGCGACGACACTATAAGCAGGGCGACCGTAACTACAGAAGCCCCGGTGAATAGGCCCTTGTACTCGTCCTTAATCTCCTTCGACCTCCCTCCTAGCATGGAGACAGTTATTATTATGAACATCACTGCAGCGCCTACATAGACTATGGTCAGGAATATCGCTATGATATAGTAGCCTAGGAGTCCTATCATTAGAGCGTTCAATATTCCAAGTGCTGCCAGGCTTGTGCTTGCATAGACTAGATCCTTGCTTCTCACTACTAGGTATGATACGAATATCATTAATATTCCAGTTATGGATGCCATCAGCGGTAGATATTGTCCTGGGTTCATTTCTTCTCGCCTCCCTCCTTCTTCACTCGGATCTTCACTAGACCCTTGACTTCGTCCACTATGTAGCGTACTGGTAATCCTTCTTTAGCAGTCTTATATTCGGGCTCCTTCTGGAAGCTTTCGAGATCCGTAACTGCCTCTTCCATGCTCTCATATACTATATCGTGGTATGGTACGTGGTACAAGGCCTCGGTGGGACATACGTCCACACAGTATCCACAGAAAATGCATCTGTTGTAGTTTATTACAGGGAACTTCTTAATCCTCTGCTTACCTGTCTTGGGGTCGGTAACGGGTACCTTCACCATTTTCATAGCCGCGGCGGGACAGATCCTAGCACAGCTGGAACAGCTTATGCACTTGTTCTTTACTAGGACTATGAAGCCTCTATATCCTTCCCTCAATTTTATATATTCTTTTGGATAAATTAATGTTGACCTCTTCGGGTCGAAGAAGTACTTCACTCCTATCGCTATAGCCTCAAGGTTGCCTTTGAACCTGCTGAATATTCCCCTCGGGTGCACATGTTTCTCTACGGGTCTTGGGGGCACATTCCATCACCTCCATACTATAATATGGGAAATATTATCATATTATACCATAATAAGCCTCTAAGAGGCCCAGGCCGAACGCTATCACAGTTAGCGGGAAGAGTATCTTCCACGCAATCTCTATTGCCTGGTCTAGCCTGTACCTTCCATATACTGCTCTGAAGAAGCTGAAGATCATCATCAAAATCGTAGCCTTTATGAATATGACAATCGAGGGTGCAAGGTAGCCCCAAATGAAGCCCTCTCCGGGCTTAAGGGGGTACCACCCACCTAGGAACACGACTGTTAGGAGCAGGGAGTATATCATCCTCTTGAGGTATGCGGCTCCCATGTTTATGCCGTACATTAGGCCGGAGTACTCTGTGAACGCTCCTGCGACTACCTCGTGCTCTGACTCTGCGATCTCGAAGGGGAACCCGCTCGTGCTTAAGAGTACTCCTACGAAGGCTGTGAAGAACGCTAGCGGGTTCAATACTATAAACCACTTCCACCCGGTCTGGGCATGCACTATGTCGACAAGGTTGTAGGTTCCCGTCATGGCAGTAGCTGCTAGGAAGCTGAGAATGGCTATTATCTCGTAAGATACTATCAGGTAAGCCTCTCTCATTCCACCTATTATGGCGAACTTGTTGTTGCTTGCCCATCCCGCCACTATTATGAAGAGCGGTGACAATGTTACGAGCGCTAATGCTAGGATTAGGCTATAGTCCATTGGTAGTGGGAACCATTTGGGCACGTCGGTGAAGGGTATCGCTACAACTGGTAGTATGCTTAGTATTAATGCTATGAGCGGAGCTGATATGAAGGCTGCCTTGTCAACAGTTTTTGGTATAATAACCTCTTGGAACGAGTATCTGATAAGATCCGCTAGTAGCTGGAGGCCCCCAGCTATCCTTGGTGATACATGGTATGGCCCTATCCTCCTCTGTACTCGTGCAGCAGTCTTCCTCTCGAACCAGAGGATGTATATCACTACTGCTAGTGGTGCTATAAGGCCTAGGACTACGAGCTGCCATAAGGGCGGCCACTCAATGATTTTAATTATGGCCTCTACCCAACCGGTCATCATGCTCACCTCCTCACCTATCCGCCTCGGGCGGGAAATAGTCGATGCTACCGTAGATTGCCGGTAGATCCATAACCCTGTGGCCTGGCAGAATGTACTTGTAGACTAGAGCGTTCCTCGCGCTGGCAGAGTGTATTCTTACCCGATAAGGTGTATTCTTACCATCACTCTCTACGTAGTAGGAGATCTCTCCCCTCGCTGTCTCTCCCCTCTCGTAGGCCTTACCCTTTGGAACCTTGAGTATAGCGTATACGGCCATTAGTTTAGCCCTTCCCTGCTCTTGGAAGACTTTCTTGTATAGTGGTGGAGCGGTCTTCCAGAACCTATCATGGAGTATCGGGCTCCTCTCATGTTTATCGAGCCAGTCTGCGACCTGCTCAAGTATGCGGAGGCTCTGTTTGATTTCCTCTACCCTCTGCAATACTCTAGCGTAAGCGTCGCCCTCCTGGAACACTGGTATTTCGAAGTCTAGCTGATCATATACCTCGTATGGGTGGTTCATTCTAACATCATACTTCACACCGCTCGCCCTGAGGTTGGGACCTGTTATGCCGAGCTCTATAGCTAGGTTCCTCGGGATGTAGCCTACGCCCTCCAGCCTAGACCTTATAACGGGGTTGTCGACGAATATCTTCCTGTAGTCCTCTAGCCTCCTCCTCATATACCTTATGGCTTTTCTCAGAGCATCCGTGAAGCCGGCTGGGACGTCCCTTCTGACCCCTCCGAATACAGGGTACGTGTGGGTTAGTCTAGCCCCAGTTAGCCACTCAGCCAGCTCTACCCAGACTTCTCTATCGCCGAAGGGCCACATGTACATGGTTGAGTGGCCGAGGAAGACGCCGAATATGCCGAAGCCGTAGAGGAACGCCGCTATCCTGTTTATCTCGCAAAGTAGAACCCTAAGGTACTTGGCCCTCTCCGGAGCCTCTATCCCTAGAAGCTTCTCGACAGCCCTTACGTAGGGTAGGGTCACGTTGCACGCATCATGTATGGCCATTCTCTCGAATAATGGTATACTCTTTATCCACGTTCTAACCTCTGAAAGCTTCTCCATAGTCCTATGAACATATCCCATGTCCGGCTCTGCCTCTACTATGATGTCACCGTCTACCCTAATAATGATCCTCATATGGCCGGAGCCGGGATGTTGCGGCCCAATGAAGACCTCATAGAGATCCTTCCCGATCTTCCTAGTCCAAGCCCCCGGTAGTTTAAGGTCATTGAAACCTACTGTCCCTCTAACTATACCGCTCATCGCCTCCCACCTCCTACTTCAAGTCTATGGGCTCCTCCTTCACAACGAAGTCCTTGCGGAGCGGCTTCATCTCAGCAACAGGTGGGGATAGAAGTAGTGGGCGCATGTCGGGGTGGCCCTTAAATGTTATGCCGAATGCCTCATATGCCTCCCTCTCTTGGAAGTCTGCTGTAGTGTAGATCGGGTAGAGTGTAACTGTCTCCGGCTTGTCCCTGGGGATGTTATAAGCTAGCCCGACTATGTAATAGGATAGTTCGCGGTTCGAGTAGCTGCTGAGATTGTATATGATGCGGAATACGCCGTCCTTAGGGTAGTCCACGACTGTGAGATCTTTTATGTGGTCAAATCCGGCCTGCTTCATCCTCTTTGCTGCCTCTATTATATTGTCTTTGTCGATCTCAACCTCGATGTAGTCATTCCCTTTATGTACAACCACGTCCTTTACCATGTCTGAGAGTATTTCCTTGACTTTAGCTACTAGCTCCTCTACGTTCATACTTACCCCCTCCACCAGGCACAGACGTCCTCCTTGGGCTTGACGTACTCCTTATCGGGTCTCCAGCCCTCTTCAACGAACTTATGGGCAACGCCATCCCGCTTGATCTTCCTTTGAAGCTCAACAATAGCCCTTGCAACAGACTCCGGGCGCGGCGGGCAACCGGGTATGTAGACGTCCACTGGGATAATCTCCCACGGCCTCACAATATTGTAGCTGTTATAGAATATCCCCCCATCAAGCGCACATGCACCCATCGCTATTGCGAACTTAGGCTGCGGCATCTGCTCCCACACGAGCCTGACCGCACAGGCCATCTTCTTTGACACGGTACCCTCTATTATAATCAGGTTTGTCTGTCTAGGAGCTATCCAGGGCAGAGCACCATGCTGCTCGTTATCGAACCTGGGGCTCCAGGCCGCCGCGAACTCACACCCACAACAGCTTGTGGTTAGGTGTACAGGCCATAGGGAGAACGCTGTCCCCCAGTCGACGAGCTTGCCGAGCCTCAATGAGCTCATAAGTATCTTTCTCGCACTTTTTGCTGCCACATCGAGGTTTCCAACGTAAACCTTGCCCTCTCCTTTGCCGCCATTACCCTCCACTCGGGTTCACCCCCTAATCTAGCATCCAGGACTCCACTTTCCTCGATTCGTTCACCGCGTAGATGAGTAATGGAGTATATACTGCGAGGAACACGCCGAACACCTTCAAGAGTGAGGGGAGGGACTCTCTGCTCGCTGTTGATAGTAGTGCTAGAAGGATTACGGCGGGCTCTACTGCCAGGAATATGATGAGGTAGCCCAGGTACTGCATTGATACCTTCTTCCTCACATCCCTGTCCTTACTCGGGTTTGCGGCATCGTATCTCCAATACTTCCAGGGCTCCTTCTTGTTAATCTCTTCTGCGGCTCTTGTGATCCTTTCTAGGAATAGTACGACAGCTATCATCACTATGATCAGTATGACTGGAAGCACTACGAGGCTGGTGGTGCTCTTCACTAGCGCATTTTCTAGCATCTCGAGCATTCAGACTCCACCCCAAGGGGAGGGTGGGTATTATGGGGATAATACCGATACCCTCCCCTGGGGTTTCAGATGAGGGTCATGGTCTTTTTCAGTAATGCGTATATGACTATATATACCTTTGAACGCCCACTTAAATATGGTTCTATAAGTTCGGGGGAAAACTGTAGGACTCTATAACTTAGAGAGTTTGACTAGGCGGGGTTTAGGGGCCTATAAGGTCGCTTACCTTCGGCGGGTGTGGTGGTAGCCCTTTCCTCTGCCTGATCTTCTTTATTAGCTCTTCTAGCATTGAGTCCGGGACTGGTGCCCATCTACTGAATTCTACGCCCCAGAACGCCCTACCCGCTGTTGCACTCCTCAGCTCTGCAGCTAGGTCAAAGCTTTCAGCGACCGGGATCTCCGCTATCACTCTAGCCATCATGCCCTGGCTCAGCACTTCAAGTATCCTGCCCCTCTTCCTGGCTATGATCGCCGCAATGTTGCTAACATACTCCATTGGCGTCCTTATGTCTAGCTTCTGTAGCGGCTCTAGGAGTGTTGGGCGTGCTGAGAGTATTCCGGCCCAGATGGCATTCCTAACCGCCGGGTAGATCTGTCCTGGACCTCTGTGGACTGGGTCTTCGTGTATTATTGCGTCGTGGAGGATTACCTTGATGCCCCTGACTGGCTCAGCAGCCAGTGGGCCCTCCTTGGTGGCTAGCCTGAAGGCTGCCAGTATAGTGTCCTTTACCTCTCTGAGGTGCTGTACACCAGTTGTCTTGTCGACAAACACGTTTATTCCTTCGTCGATACTCCATATTCTCCGTGCCTCGTCATAGTCCCAGTTGGCCTTGTCCCTCAGTATCTTAGCCCTCTCCTTTGGATCCATGTTCTCCGTTATTACACCCTTCTGTATGAGCTCTATGGTCTCCTCGTTGAGGGGTGCTACGCTAATGTAGAACTTGTTGTGCTTGTTCGGGCTCTTACCCTCATAGACTGGGCTCTCCGTCCTAACGGTCTCCCTGTAGACAACTATAGGCTGGCTGGCCTTGACCTCTACCCCGTAGTTCTCCTTGAGGAGTGTGAGAGCTATCTCTAGGTGGAGCGGGCCCATACCCGATATGAGGTACTCTCCCGTCTCCTCGTTTATCTTAACAACTAGGTTGGGATCCTCTATTGTCAGCTTCCTTAGCGCCTCTATCATCTTGGGGAGGTCTTGGATCCTTAGTGGCTCCACTGCTATGGTGACTACTGGCTCGCTCACGTAGTGCAGCTGCTCGAACGGGGCGGCCTGATCTACGTACTTCGGGTCAACAACCGTCTCTCCCGCCCTGACGTCGCTCAGACCCATTACTGCTGCAATGTTACCTGCTGGAACCCTCTTTGTGACCTCCCTGAACGGGCCCATGTAGAGGCTTACCTGGAGTATTCTCGACTTTGTGTTAGCGCTGAGGAGGTACACTTCTCTGCCTGGCTCGAGAGTGCCTGAGAACACTCTACCAGTCGCCACGAGACCCGTCTTCTCAACCCTCACGTCGTTTATGAATAGTACTAGGGGGCCATTGGGGTCTGCGTTGAGCATTGCCTGCCCGAGCTCTGTGTTTATATCGCCTTTCCATATCTTCGGGATCCTATACTTCTGGGCCTCTCTCGGGTTGGGGACGAACCTGACAACCATGTCTAGGACTGTCTCGTGGACGGGCATTAGCTTCGCCAGTCTAGCCACGTCCTCCTTCTTCCCACTCGCATAAGCCTGTATGATCTCCTTGAAAGTAATCCCCTTCTTCTGAACCATGGGGATACTTATACCCCACTTGTCCTTCGCACTACCAAATGCTACAGTGCCCTCCTGTGGCTTCAGCTTCCATATCTTCTTGAATGGCGGCTCGCCGTACATGTCGATAAGGTTGTTCACGTCCCTAATAATCTCAATGAACCGCTCCTGTATCTTTTCCGGCGGGAGTTTGAGCTCCTTTATCAGCCTGTCGACCTTGTTTATGAAGAGGAGCGGCCTAACCCTTTCCTCTAAGGCCTGTCTTATAACTGTCTCGGTCTGTGTCATAACACCCTCGACCGCATCAACTACCACTATGGCCCCATCAAGCACTCTAAGGCTACGGGTCACCTTACCTGAGAAGTCGACGTGACCTGGCGTGTCTATTAGGTTGATGACGTACGGCTTACCTTGGTACTCGTGGTATAGGCTTATGTTTGCACTCTTTACAGTGATGCCCCTCTTCTTCTCAACACTAAGGAAGTCGAGCACTAGTGCTTCTCCCGCGATCCTCTCGCTAATTATCCCAGCAGCCGCTAGTAGGCTGTCGCTTAGCGTTGTTTTACCGTGGTCTACGTGGGCTATGATGCCTATGTTCCTTATCTGCTCTATGTTGCCCATGATCTTCTCAATCTCCGAGACCACCTTAACCCTGGCTCCCATCTTTGCTCGCCCCTTGCATAGTCACCGCTAGGTGGTGTGGCTGAGTTGGAGGCTTATAAAGTAGGCGGGAGATGGAGGTTGAATAACGATCTCAAGCCTCGGTCGCGGAAGAAGGCAATTACGACATACTCTAGGCGTTCTCCCCGTAAAAGTCTTCTAGCGTCGTAGTTTTCCTCCGGGTTTTAGACCTAGGAAATCTTCGGTTCAGGATCGTGAAGATCAGCTCTGCCCTCTTCTCACCTATCCCCTCTATTTTCGAGAGCACACTCATAGGGGCATTGCAAAATTCTCTTATCGTGTTGAAGGTCTCCATTATCCTGATAGCGGTTCTCTCACCTATTCCTGGAAATGACTGTAGTATGAAGAGCTGCCAGTCGTCTATGGTCTCTAATTTGGCTTTTTTCCTTATAATCACCCCTCTCCTTCCCTCCTTTTCCAGCCTCCTGGCTATGGAAGCGATCATGTAGGCAGTGTCTTCCGGGCCCTCAGTATAGATTATCCTTGAACCGTAATCTACCGTGAGGGATGCTAGTGCGGCGAGGAGCTGTCTTCGCTTTGATGAGTATCTTCTCAGCCTTAGAGGGTTTCCTTCTACGATAAATATCACGTGTGGATATCCCTCAGCCATTCTTTTCGCCTGGTCAAACAGTCTCCCGTCGAAGAGGCTCTTGGTGAAGTCCCATGCGGTTTTCCTCTCTATTACAATTTCGCCCGACACAATGTAGTCTCCTATGGGTAGGTTTTTCCTGATAACAGGCACCCCCTCCGCCTCTATTAGCTGGGGGATGCCGCTCTTCTCCTCCCTATAGTCTGCATAGACTATGGTCTTCGTCTTCTTACTCTTTTGCTCCCCCAAGCCTCCTCGCCTCCACGCAGAGCCTTGCTATCTTTCCTGGCAGCGACCTTGCCAGTTGCTGTGCCACTAGCTCCGCGCTCAAGCGTTGAGTCCTTATTAGGACTCCAGCCGCTCCACTATGGCCGCCTCCCTCCCCACCTAGTTTCCCTGCTATGTATGACGCTATCGCGTTCGCCGTTATATTGTATGACTCGGCCCTTGGGGAGACTCTAATGGAGATTCTAACCCCTTCGGGTGAGTCCTTCGCTACTACTGCAATGTCTGCTCCTAGATCTATTAACGCCCTAGCCGCGCTCGCTTCAAAGCTTCCCACATGTGATACGACTACCAGGATGTCCTTGCATACCCTCGCCAGTTGAAGCCTACTCGCAGCTTTTAGGAGGGCTATTCGCTCAGACAAGTCCCTTTCCTGGGAGGCCCGGAGTGCTGAGAACACCTTTGAAGTGTTTGCTCCCATATCGAGGAGGTAGCTTAACGCCTCAAATGTGAACGGGCCGGTTTGCCTCAGCCAGCGCGTATCGACGAGGATGCCCGCATATACTAGGGACGCTACACTGGGTGAGAGGGGTATTCGGAGTGATCTCGCAGCATAGGATATGATCTCACTGGTAGATGTTGCATCACTGACAATGAGATTGAAGCTGCCATGCTTTGAAATACCTCCTACTGCGTGGTGGTCTATAACTACGACTCTAGTCTCTGGACTGCGTAGAAGTACTTCAAACTCGCCGAGCTGGCTGGGGTTAGCCGTGTCAACACTCACCACCCACTTGCATCCTGGGGGTCTGCTAGTAAGTCGAGTTTCATAGGGAACCTCTAAGTCTAACTCGTCTAGGAGTTTCTTGACCGACTTCGAGGGGCCCTCCGGAAAAGCTATCCTCGCGTATACTCCATACGCCCTAGCTATCTCGGCGAAGCCCACTGCTGCTCCTGCCGCGTCGGGGTCTGGGTTTTTGTGTGTCACTACGAGTGCCTCTCCCTCTATCTTCGACAGGATATAGTCGAAGTCTCTTGCCAGTTTTGATTCCCATCTCCTTCTCAAATGCTCTCGCTGCCTCATCTGCTGCCGCCTCCAACAGTGGTTTGAACTTATCGAGGTTTCTCCTCGAGATCTGAACGTCTATTATTAGCCTCACGGGGCCTTTTTCATCGTATTCTACGCTTAGCGTGAAGGACATGGACGCTGATGGGGAAAGAATTGCGGGTTCGAGGACTTTTAGGGCGGCCTCGTATGCCTTGGTGAGCGCCCTTTCTAGGAGCTTATCCTCCAACCGCTTTCTCACCTGGTGAGCTTAGTGCCTGTAGTTCCTCCATGAGCCTCTCAAGCTCCTTCCTATATGACTCCTCTAATTTCTCCAGCTTTGCCAGTCTTGCCTCCAGCTCGGTTATCCTGTCTTCAAGCTCCTTGGCTAGCTTCGCCTTTGTGACCGGTATTAGGACGAAGCCCTCTAATTTGTATAGTTGTGTATCATCCGGTAGCTCCTTAAGGCTATCCAATACGACCTTAGCCTCCTCTAACGACCTTGCGATAGCAGCTTTTGACTGGGCAAGGTTTGCTAGATCCGCTCTCAGCTTCTGGAACTTCTCTATCTTTGCAGCATACTTCTCACGTGGGATCCTCTCAACCATCCTCGCTACGCCCCCGGTGACCGGGAGAGGTTTGGGAGGTGTCTCCACTTTAAAGGCATTAGAGTTTTCTTGAGGCTTCGACAAGAGAGCAGTAAGATGCGTGAGCTAGGAGGAGGAAACTGTTTGCGAGGGCTCTAAGCCCTGAGATCGTATTTGATGCTATCCTTATTAGAAGGCAGTCCTGTGAGAGAGCTATACTGACCTCCCCCTTCTCAGGGGCTGGCTGGTTTTCTTCTGCTTTTAGGGCCTCATAGACTGAAGCGGTAAAGGGGCCTAGGCATAGTTTTATGCTAGCCTTCAATGTTTACACCCTTCAGGCTCTTAGATACTGGTGACAATCTAAGTTTTGGGCCAACAACTCTCCCGTTAAAAGTGAAAACCGCCTCTACACCGCCCCGTTCGGAGGGGCTGAGAACGATAACTACGTAGTCCGGCACATTACTCTCCGCTGAGACCCGGGCTCCTAGTCCCCCGACTAGAGCCTCTGCTACAATCTCGGCCGTGGGATCTCTTCTAACAAGATAGACCGCTACACCCTTAGCAGTGCCTATATTCTGGGGGGTTCCCTTCTTCCACTCTCTTGAAAGTGTAACTCCTAGTATTGATAGAGAGGCTATGTTCACTAGCTCCTCGTCGCCCACTTTATAGAATCTCACGAGGCTGGGATTCCCCCGCCTCGAGGCGACTATTAGAACTCTTTCAGCACCTAACGCCCTGGCTTCTATGGCGAGCTCGGGCATACTGTAGTGGCCTCTCGTGAACCTTACTGCACCTGGTATAACCGAGACTAGATCCTTGACGAGGGATCTCGTTCTTGGGGTTGGCCTTCTTGTAGTTGTAACTATTATCTTATACATTTTATTACACGCTCTAGAAACGGGCTTCTAAAATGGTAATAGAAGGGTTTATGGGATAGTATTAGGGTTTGACTATGTACTTCTTAAAGTATTTGGCGATGCCGGAACGTGGTGTGTATGCCCCACCTGCCCATACGTTGCCACACTTTTTACACATCCATATGCCTACTGACACCCTCTTTACAGTTCCTGTTGAGCCGCAGAAGGGGCACGTGTGCGGGCCCTGCTTCCTTAGTAGTACGTCCCTTACCCTCTTCCTAACACTTACACCGTATCGTGGGCCGTATCTTCCGACGGGCCCAACTATTTTCGTCCTCCTTGCCATACTCTATCCCCCTCTATACCTGGCTACAACTCTAACTTTACTGGTAGCCCGGCATCCTGGAAGGCTTGAGCTAGGGCTTTAAAGTATATCTTCGCGGAATCGGCCCCTATGTTGATCATCTTTATGATCTCGTCTTTTGTCAGTGAGGAGGGGCCTGTCTTTTGGATGCCCACGACTCTCAGCGTTTCGTCATATGAGACGACTAACCTTGTGTCTGAGACTGTCTCTTCTTCGAGTGAGGGGTCTACGATAATGTGTCGCCCGACCTTTGCCAGGGTTGTGGAGACAACTATGTGGTTGATCTTTAACGGGTCTTTCTTGACCTCCTTTTTGACTAGGATCTCGCCGGTTTCAAGCTCCTCATAGTCTGGGAGTCTTGCGTTTAGTAGTGCTGCCATAGCGGCTAGCATGCTGGCGTCGAAGAGGTTGCCGTCGTGGTCTAGGATGTATAAGTCAACGAACACGATCCAGACCTTCTCTCCGGGTATCAGAACCAGCGATTTCCGGTCTACGGCGTTAACCTCTCTAAGGCTACGGTCAACGACTCTTGCCAGCTCGATCGCGTTCTCATCAGGAGGCCCTGGCTCGAAGTATGGCGATGCTAGTGGAACGAACTCGGCGTTGACGGTTATCACACCCTCGTCGGGCGTATCCCTAAAGGGTGACCCCACCTCGATCTTCACTCCGGCAAGGACTTGAGTTCTACCCAGCTTTACTAGCGCGGAGCCTTCGGCCTTCTCTATGACTCCTACCTGTACTGTCAAATCCCTAGGTGTGTAGAGATCCCTCTTATCGGGCCGTAGGCCCTTATCGTATAGGGAGAGAAGGGTCTGCTTCTTAATCTCGGGGACTATGGGTATCCTGTATGGAGTTAGACTCATAACCCATCACCTCAGACGTTGAATGTATACTTCTTCCTTAGAACTTCCTTCTCCATCTCGACAAGCTTCTGTATAGCGTTCAACGCCATATCGAGGCCCCTCTCTATCTCCTCCCTGGTAAGCACTCCGTTTAACTGGAAGAGGGTTATCTTACCTATGTCTGGGGCCGCGGCCACGGGCATGTCCGCCTCGCCGCTCCCATCCTCTATCTCGTCAACATCGAGCACCAGCACTCCCTCGATTTTGCCTACAGCCACCCCCGCTACTAGGGCTTTCATCGGTATCCCTGCGTCGGCAAGTGCTAGTGAGGCTGCAGTGACAGCTGCAGTTCTGGTGCCTCCGTCCGCCTGTAGGACTTCTATGAATATGTCTATGGAGGTTCTAGGGTAGAGGTGTGTAAGCACTATGTCTTCTAATGCCTCCCTTATAACCTTCGAGAGCTCTATCTCCCTCCTACTCGGCGCTGGACTCTTTCTCTCACTAGTCGAGAACGGTGCCATATGATATCTCACTCTTAGGAGGGCCCTATCGGGGAGTATCATGTACCTTTGTGGGGGCTCTCGCGGGCCGTATACGGCTGCCAGAACCCTAGTCCTTCCGAAGCTCACTAGTGCTGAGCCGTCGCTATTGCTCAGCACTCCGACCTCCATTGTTACCGGGCGCATCTCGTCCGGTCTCCTTCCATCGTGGCGGAGGCCTTCCTCGTTTATGAGTTTCATCGATACCTTACCCATCACTTGACACCCCTGATAACCTTAAGCTCACTAATGTACTTTTTCACCCTATCCGTTAGGCCTGATGTGTGCGCCTGTTCTTCTATCATCTTGATGGCTAAGACCAGGATCGGCTCGATCTCCGGGTTAGGGCAGTTTATGTGGATCCTACCGTTTACTGCGGCGAAGATCGAGCATCCCGTTTCCTCCTTGAGCATCTGGAGCATGCTCCCCTTCCTGCCTATCACCCGGGGGATTTTAGCCGGGTCTACCTCCACGATCTTACCCTTAGTTATCCTACCAAGACCCTCCTCCCCACGTACCGTTAGGAGGGGGTTCCTCGTCCTGTCGAACGCCAACACCTTCACCTTAACATACGAGCCAACCGGGAGATATCTTGAGAGGTCGTCTATCTGCGGGTTGTAAGGGCGACCAAGGTAGTCTTGGGCTGTCAGTATAGCCACATATGGGCTATTGATATCCACATACCAGTTCATTATCCCAATGGACTGGACGAGCCCTATGATAACGTCTCCCGGCTTTGGAATGTATATGCTCTGTAACGGGACAAACACAGGATTCTCCCCTCTCTCGTCTAGTAAACCTATAACAGTGGCGTACTTCACCCCTTCCTCCTCATACACGTATTCGTGTTCCCTCTCCCTAACGACAACGTTAGGTGGGAGGCGCTCCCCGGGTACTACAATTCGCCTCTTAACCTCACTCAACTCTTCATCACCTTAACATTAACTACAGCTGACCCTCGTGTAAGGGTTTGGAGTCTCTGGACAACATCTACCTGCGAGCCAGCCGGGATCTCTAGCTCTACAACTAGTGATCCGTCGTGGAGCCAGTCCGTCTTCAACACCTTTCCCAGTCTACGGAGCTCCTTATATACACGTCCCGAATACTGGGGAGGTATTGTCGCCTTTACTACTGCCTTGGCGAGCCTAATTGGCATTAGTGTCGCTATCCTCTTGACTGCCTCAATAGCCTGACTTTCAGCGTCCTTGAACGGATCCACGCCTATCCTTAACTGTTCGAACGCTGTCTCTATCCTCGTCACAGGTATAGGCTTACCTGTCTTAGGATCTATAGCATTTTTAGCTATATAATTTATTATTTGCCTCTTTTTAGCTTCAATAAGCTTCCTCCTCTGCTCCTCAGTGAGCTGGATCTCGCCCTCTTTCAATATGCGCTCAGCAATCTTCTTTACGTCGGTTGTACCGAAGGCTTTCTTAACCTCTTCCGGGCTGGCTTTCAGACCCTTTCTTGAGTCCCTATAAATTGTGTCTGTCCAGAGTATCTCATCTAAGTCAACAGGAGTGCCCTCCTTGTATTTGAAGGCAGGGTCGGGTCGGACTAGGATCTCAAACCTTTTACCCTTAATGGTAATCCATGCGACCACATAGTCGTGTTTCCTGGTCAATTTTCACACCCTTGAAACTCCCTGTTGTAGGTTGTAAGGGTTAAGGGTTGCTCTGACCCATTGGTTATACCTTGAGGAGATCATCATAGAATTTTTCTACATACTCTTTTAGTTCTTTTTTACTCATCTTTTTGAACATCATCTCGTCTTTCTTCACGTAACCAAGCTCTACTAGCTCGTGGAAGTTCTTTAGGAGCTCTTCCTTCTTAGACTCCTCCTCGCTCATTGCTGTCTCTATGCGGGCCTTGAAGAGGGCTTTCAGCACTAGCCTGACCAGCTCTTCGAATGTCATGTTTTTCTTGTACTCCTCTCTGAAGACTTCTAGTGCATGGCTCTCGCCCATTCCTATTGCTACGGCGTAGTAGCTGAAGTATTGACCTCCCGGGTCGGTCTTTAGGAGCCTAACCCTGCCGTCGGGGTTTACTCCTCCGAAGATTAGTGATACTCCGAAAGGTCTAACTCCGGCGTGCTGAGTGTATGCCTGCTTTATGTCGGCTATCATCCGTGCGATGTAGTCCACACTTGGGATTTCACCGTAGAGAAGCCTGTGCCTAACGGCTATTATCTGGGCTTGACTTATCAAGACCCTGCCGTCGCTCCCCATACCGGCAAAGGCCACCCCGATATGGTCGTCTACTTTGTATATCTTTTCTATATCCTCAATGTCGAGGAGTGTACTTATGAGCCTCTTCTCTGCAGCTATCACCACGCTATCTGCCCCCCTAGCGCCTAGGCTTGTCCATCCCTTTTCAACAGCCTTGAAAGCGTATCTCACCTGGTAAAGGTCTCCCTCAGGCGAGAATATCGTAGTCGCCCTGTCGTATGCTGCTGGAGGTACTCCAAGACCCATGACATGTCACCCATCACTTCTAAGCATCCCTCTCAAGAGGGTTATCCCTCTTATGCCGTAGTCTAAGGGACTTAAATAGGATGATTTAACAGCCTCAGCACCCTGAACTATAATTGGCCCGATGATGTAGAGACCGACCATTGAGGCATATAGCCTATGAGATCTATTCTCTCCCCTGAGGGCCCGCCCTTAGCCTCCGGGGGATGCAGTTGATACCTGACCATATAATGCTGCAGAAGCTGAGGGAAAGCGTTAAAGTGGCTGGTGATAAGGTGGATCTAAGCTGGTTAGGCGTTGACTACGGGTTAATCGTTATACTGCTTCTGGCTGTAGTAGCAGGCATCTCTTTAGTCTTAGCAGGGGTAGCACTCTTTGAAGCAAGAAGGGCTCGCATGCTCCTGGAGGCTGCTATCTCGACCGCTAGGATAAGGGAGCTCTCAAGAATTCGAAGGATTCTGAGTAGGAAGCCTAGGAGGAGGTATATCGTTTTCACTATTATATCAGAGGCCGACTTAAATGAGAAGAGGCTCCAGCAGGAGATAATACGCTTATCACGGAGAATAATAGGGTCTGCTGGCTTAGCTAACAGCGGGATCCAGCTCGTCTATTTCAACCCTATTACGAGGAGGGGGGTGCTGCGGGTAAGGGCTCAGTATAAGAACGTCGCCCTCGGAGTACTGGGACTCCTTAGAGAGGTAGACGGGGAACATGTTATTGTCGTCCCACTTATAACCTCCGGCACGATAAAGAGGGCCAAAAAGATAGCCGATGGGGTATAAAGATCACCTTTTGGCAGCGACTATCTTTATGACATCATTATCCTGTAGGACATACGATTCGCCCACCCTTTGTTTCGTCTTAGCGTTAATCGCGTAGAGAAACGTCTCACCGAGGTCGGTGTGGATTTTATACGCCAGCTCTCTTGCAGTGGTTCCTTTGGGGACTAGGAGGACGTCTGGTAGAATGCGGCCCTTTTTGTCAGTGTACTTGTTGGGGTCATCCACTGGGTAGACAGAGATCATCTTGAGGACGTCCAGGACGGCAGTGTTTATGGCCTGTTGGACGCCTGTTGAGCCATACTTCTTCAAAACCCTTTCTCGAACGAGTGTTAGGAGCTTTTCAGTTCTGGAGTCGACCTTAGAGGCGTCGATAACTTCGAAGTCTGGGTCTCCCGGTATGTACTTGATCACCCCCTCCTTAGCTAGTCTCCTAAGGAGTAGCTCGCTTGCCGCACTAACTGGTATAACTGGTATGCCTGGAAACGCCCTCTTAAGTCGCTTAATATTCTCTTCCGCTATTGGGATATCAGCTTTATTTGCCACTATAACGATCGGTTTCGAAGCCTTCCTCACTGCCTTTATGAATAGTCGGAGCTCTTCGGGCGTCCAGTTGGAAAGCTTCTTAGAAGAGAGCCCTGTCCCCTCAAGTGCCTTTACAACGTGGCTCTTTCTAATGCTCAGACCACTTAGCCTCTGGGCCAACGCTCCGGGGACGTCTAGCACGTCACTCGTATCTATTGTTCTAGCGGTCTTCTTCCAGTCCTTTGATATTATCCCGTACATCCACTCGTCTATTTCCTCTATAATGAATTTAACCTCCTCAACCGGGTCATAGCTTCCCGGCTTTACAGGCACACCCTCAGGACTCGTCCCCCCACTCGCGTCGACAACCAGGAGTAGAACGTCTGCCCTCCTCAAGTTATCTAGGAACCTGTTCCCGAGGCCCCTACCCTGGTGGGCTCCTGGTACTAAGCCGGCTACGTCCATCATTTTAACCGGGATCATCCGCCAGCCTTCAAGGCACAGACTATTGGCTGCGTCGCAATGGTCAAGCCCTAACTCTACGTGTACACACCTCTTCTTAACATATCCTACACCCACGTTTGGTTCAATGGTTACGAAGGGCCTGTTCCCGATCTCTGCTGGCGCTTCGGTTGCTGCTGTGAAGAACGTGGATTTTCCAACATTGGTCTTCCCCACTACGCCTATTAGTATGTTGGATGGCTCCAACTGTCACACCCTGTCCCTTAACCCTGTTTTTCAGGCACCTCTTAGGAGTCCCTCAACCGCCTCACAAATATTTTAGCCCCCCTACCAACTTGCTAGCGGGGTATAGTGGTTTAGAGTCTCCGGGGGAAGAGCAGATGGCAAAATCGGTCTACCACTATATAGCTGAGGCCTGGAAGAGGCCGTACGACGGTGAGCACGGCTTACTAATGAAGCAGAGGCTGATCGAGTGGAGGAGGCAGCCCGCCATAATCAGGGTGGAACACCCCACAAGGCTTGATAGGGCTAGGGCTCTTGGCTATAAGGCTAAGCAGGGCGTCATTGTTGTACGCGTGCGTGTTAGAAAGGGGGGCCGTAGAAAGCCCAGACCAAATAAGGGGAGAAGGCCTAAGAGGATGGGAGTATACGGCTTCGCCCCCGCGAAGAGTCTACGCCTGATCGCCGAAGAGAGGGCCCAGAGGAAGTATCCCAACATGGTTGTGTTGAACAGCTACTATGTTGGAGAGGACGGACTATACAAATGGTATGAGGTCATCCTCGTAGACCCACACCACCCCGCAATAAAGAGCGACCCGGAGCTGAACTGGGTCACTACCGGGAAGCATAAAGGTAGACCCTTCAGAGGACTAACCAGTGCTGGCAGAAAGATGAGAGGCCTCCTTAAGAGTAGAGGCCTAAAGGGCACACACAAGCAGAAGTGGAAGAAGAAGGCCAAGGAGAGGGAGCTGAAGAAGAGGCATGAGGCTAGCAGAGGGGCAAGACTCATAGCCCCCGATGAGATTAGGGAGAAGTACCATAAGGGAGACCTCCAGTAGCCCTATCCCTTATTCAAGGCCTCATCTAACCCTATAGCGTCCGCCACCCTGTATTTTTAGTGGGGTGGAGCGAAGAGATGGGAGTACACTCCATAAAACTTCGGGTCAACGTGCACGCAACAGAAGACGAGGAGAAGGTTAGGAAGGCCTTGCTTGAGGCAATCCCGGAAGAGTACAGGTCGAAGGTCAGGATTGAGAGAGAAGAGTACACGGGCCACTACGGGAACCCAATCCTAGTCCTCTCAATAAATGTTGAAAACCCTGATGAATCCGAAAAAATCCTCAACTATATACTATCAAAGCTAGATAGAGTGGATAAAACAATGCTGGCAGCTAGCCTGGAGGAGAGGGTTGACAAGGAGGGAAGCCTCTACTTCAGGCTAAGCAAACAAGACGCTCTTCAAGGCAGGCTAACAATTTACGAGAGCGATGATGTGATAAGAGTAAAGGTTGGATACTCCGGTAGGAGGAAGAGGGCATTGCATGACTATGAGAGGAGGCTGAGAAGTGGCGGTGGAGAATGAGAGGCTGGGCAGAGTCTTCGTCGACCTCTGCGCTAGACCCCCAACAGTTGAAGATGCAATAAACATGCTAGCCCTTTACTCCAGGCTTAACTATAAGATCGTAGCCATCGAGAAATCGCCCTGGCTTGACACCGCTAGGATCGAGAAAGCCGCCAGCGATGCGGGAGTACAGGTTATCTGGAGGAGAACCCTCAGGGCTTCTCGTCCCCGAGAGATCCAACGACAACTGAGGGACTCGGAAAGGGGTGAGATCGTAGCTGTAGCCGCTGAAACTCTAGAAGCCGCAAGATTTGCTGCTAGGAACAAGAGGGTTCACATACTAACAGTTTCCCCGGGGATGGAACGTATAGTAGATAGAAGCACTCTGATCCTCTTCCAACAGAGAGGATGGGGCGTCGTAGAGGTTCACCTACTACCCGTTCTTGCAGCAACTATGGAGCCCGAGAGGAGGCTTGACTACACGCTAAGAGCAATGTTCACTATATTTAGGAGGGCGGTGGGATACAATCTACCTCTCGTGATCTCGTCCTGCAGTAATTCTCCCTGGCTTCTACCACACCCACTTCACATCATAGGTCTAGCCGCGCTGGGGGGTATCCCAGAAGAGGTGAGCATACAGTGGGTAACTGTCAACCCTTTAAGCGTAATCTCCCGAGTAAACCTGGGCTCTGGTTCGCAGGCGAGGTAGACCTTGATAGCACGACTATGAGAACATCATTTTGTAAAACCTGTACTCCCTCTTCAAGACATCGATACTAGCGTAGGGGTGCTCCACAAGCTTGTGCCATATTGGAACTTCGTTCTCAGGGAGGGGCTGAGTGTATTGGGAGGTGTCGAGAGAAACTGTTTTCAGTGCCCCCCTGAAGTGGCCCAGCCCTGACCCCCTCCTAGCCCACTCAACCACTAGAGCGGAGATCTCCCTACCACCTCGGGCTAAGACTGTTTGAGCGACTGCCCACCTGGGATCATATGCTGACACCTCCACGTTCCCCAGCCTTCCGGCAACCTTACGCAGCTCCTTGATACGGGATCTTAGGGTTTTGAGATCTTCTAAGGGGGCCCATTGAAGAGGGGTTACTGGCTTGGGGATGAAGGGGTTTAGGCTCACTTTAAGCCGGGCGCCATATCTTTTGTGTACTTGAGCCATCGCCTTCACCAGCTCTATGGTTTGATTGTAGTCCTCTTCCGTCTCGTGGGGGAACCCGGTGATAAGATAGAGTTTGACTGATCGGATTCCCGATGACAGCGCCTTTTCAGCCACATCTATTACTAGATCCTTTGATATTACCTTATTGATTGCTTTACACATTCTACAACTGCCAGTCTCAGGGGCTACTGTCAGAGTTCTCTGGCCTCCATCGGCTATTAGGCGGATCCTCTTATCAGTGAGCGTATCGGCTCTTACACTCGGGACTGAGGTGTTTAAGCCATGCCCTATTGCGTATTCTAAGATCCTCTCCGCGGCTGGATTGTCGAAGAATGACAAGCTGTAGAAGCTTACCTTATCAAAACCTTGCCTGACCCCCTCATCTACCAGAGCTCTCAGAGTGTCATAGCTCCTGTCACGCTTTGGCCTGAAAATGAACCCTTCCATGCAGAACCTACATCCTCTCCCGCACCCCCTAGAGGCTTCGACGATATAGCTCTTCCCCCAGACAGGTTCTATATTGTCAGGCAGCTTTTGGTCTAGGAAGATATTGTAAGTGTTAAGATCTCGGACATAGTGCCTCCTTACAGGGATAGAACTATACCTAAGAGCTAGCACTCCACTTGTTTCTGCAAGTTTCCTCAGCCTCGAGTGTTTGGTGCCTTCACCCGTGAGTATATCTATAATATCATCAAATATGTCATCTATCTCCCCGATGATAACAGCGTCAACGAGGTCAATGATGGGGGCAGGGTTCGCTGTAACGGCAGGCCCCCCAGCCACGATTATCGTGTCCTCTAGCTGCTCTCTGGTGCGTGGATTTATGCCTAGTTTGAGGAGCAGCTCGGCATAGTCTCTGTACATTATCTCATACGGTAAGCTAATGAAGAGTGCTTTAGCCCTTGTTAGTCCACGCTTTGAGTCTGAGATGACCTCACCCCTTTCTAGATAGTAGGATCCATGGTAGATGCCCTCGTCTATGAGCTTATTCCTTATGCCCCTGTAGAATAAACTCGAAAAAGCTACCTGCCTCGTTGAGGGATAGATGAGCCCTATCATGACCCTTCCTCGCCCACCACTTCATCAATATAATTATATAATACTGATATTATTGCTATGAACGCTGAGCTCAGGGCGTATTCTGTTGAAAGCGTTATCCCCGGGGCAATGTCAAGTACTAGGTCTGCAAACCGGTATATGCCCAGAGGGATACCCTCTCTCGCACCCGCCAGAATGTTGACTTTACCTCTCCTCCTGAATAGCTCTATTATCTCCTCCTTAGCCTTGCTCACAGGTTTTCCCTCAGGCTCCAGAACTATTATTGGCTCGCCTCTGTGTTGTCTTACGAACTGGTGTATATCTTGGAGATATACTGGCACTTTCCAGGGCTTCCTGTTGGTGTAGCTTCTTACCTGGATGCTATACCTTGAGTCTATGCCCTCGAACAGGCCTCTCAGAAAGTGGTAGAGGGGCTCGGCATCAATTCTTCCGGCGGGAGCTATTACCAGCTCTCCAATCTCAAAGTTTTGGACTTCCCTCCCGACTCTAACACCCATCTTGTAAGATGCTTCTCTAGGCCCGAGATAGGGCATTTGGGCAGCCCTTATTTTACGGAGGATGCGGTGCACAGGCTTCTTTCCGGGCGGGAGCTTCCTCCATTCGTAGCTACCTGGAACCACTCCGATGTACGCCTTGTCCTTGATGATCTCGACTAGTACTATCTTATCGGGTGCTGTAAGGTTTACACAAGCCCCAGTCTCACGCCTAACAGCGTCACCGGTTACCACGTTAACGTCAATACTGGTGAATGGGTGTTTACCCCGTCTAACGGTTCTGACGGCAAAGCACTCCTGCGGCGAGATCTTCCCCCTGGCTACCCTTGCTGCTGCTCCCGCTATCTCTTCTAGAGTTGCGGGCACCTCTTCCATTACAATGAAGGCTCTATCGACTTCTGGGACATTGTCAAGGATTATTTGGAGATCCCGTTCGGGGTCGCGGCATCCGCTGACTAGCACGATACCCTTATATCCTGCTGGTGCTGGGATCGCTTGCAGCCATTCTGCGACTTCCATGATCCTTTGGGCTGCGATCCGCTCCATATCTAGCATTGTCTTGGCAAAAATGCATACATTGGCCAAGAGCTACACCTCAGTGATAGAGGATGGTTGTGGGGCGTTTAGCGTGTAGTTTACGCCCCCTTCTGTAGAGGTGAGAGCACTACTGCCTTCTCCGGGCCGTTGGGGCCAGGAATCCATAGGAGTTTGGACTTGGCGATCTCCACCTTCCTTATGGCGTATATCTTCTTAGCGGCCTGCTCTATGTCGAGGGCTAGGCTTCCCTCCTGGTCGCTGAACACCATGGCCTGTATGAACTCGTCTAGGGTGCTCTCGGCAGCCCTCCTCTCGATAACCTCCTTCATCCTCTTCCGTATCAGCTTCTTGTGGCTTGTGTTACACCTGTAACGTGTGAATACTACCCCCGTGACGCGTAGCCCATAGCCGTCCTTTGTCCACACGTCGAAGATGCCCGTTATCTTACTGCTCTTCCTCCTCGTCAGGCTCCTCATGTAGTCCCGTAGCAGCTCGTGGCCCTTGAACCTTGTGTACGCTTTGTCACCATCGACCTTCACTATTTGGAAGTAGAGTTTTATGTGGACATGGGCGAAGTCTCCTGTTATGTCGAAGAGCGTGACTTCCATGACCCTCCCTATAAGCTTTAAGGGGTCGTCAGCCGGAGTCGTTCCCAGCGGTATCTCGCCAAATACGGGTGGGGCTATGACCGTATACCACTTCTTGAGCCTCCATGTATCCCCTGCTCTCCTCTCTCTTCTCCTGGGCAACCCTTTTTCACCTTCCCCGCTCCCTCCCGGGGGTAGCTAAGCGGATATTTTTTGCTCTACCGCCCCGTGTGGTGAACGCTTCCTGAATTAATCTCTTCCTCCCCAACTGAGATCACCTCTTCAACAGTTCTCGAGAGGGCCAATATCTCGTCAAGCGTGTTTCTTAATGTCAGCAGTCGTCTCGGGTTGTCGCACCCTAGAACTTGGATACTACATTCAACGTGTCCCACCCCAGCCCTACACTCTACGCTCATATACTCAGGGGCTTCCCAGTTGTCTGGCTCCAGACCGGCGACGAGAGCCTCCGGGGCTTTAGTTTCAATAGTTATGGATGCCTCACAGGTCAGGATTCCCTTCTCCTTAGCCTCAGATATAACCCATCACCCTCCAACGCCTTAATGTTCCTCAACTTCCTGGCCTCACCGCTCCCAAGAGCCTCCTCGATCTGTATGGAGGACACCTCGTAAACGTCCTCCTCGCCTCCACTCACAGCAATTATGCTCTCAGAAGGTATCTTACCGGTTAACACTAGCGCTTTCCATACAAGTGTGGGTGAATGTTCTTCTACTCCTTCGACGTGATATACTCTAAGCCATGGCATGATCTTGAGCCTCCTCAACTTCCCCTTTTCTATGATCTCCGCGTACCTCTCCGCACTCTCTATTAGTAGTGTAGAGAGTATTGGCCCGTCATTGTCTAGGTCTAGCGATGCCCCGAGTAGTGGTTCAAGGCTGTGGTACGCCTCTACCGCATGGAGGACGGAGTCTGCCAGGTGTCTGTAGTCGCCGAGGGGGTTGTTCAAGGATATCATCAGCCCTCCCACGTAGTCTGCAACCTCTATTTCAGCGTTCTCCTCCAGTTCGTCCTGGACGCGTGAGATGACTGTTTTGGCAACTAACTTTAGATCCTCCTCCCCCATATCAACTAGCCTCTGCGATGCTAGCCTCTCTATTCCTGCATCGGCAAGGGTTCGCAGGCACTCCTCAGGGTTGCCCGTTAATGACGGGTAGTAGGGGTTGACGGTCGCCGCTATACTTGAGCATGTAGCCATTAGATGGGGGTTGTAAGCCTTGAGGCTTGTGATCACGTCCAGCTCGCCAAGGGCCTCCGATTCGGATACCTTACTAACGAATGTCTGGTCGAGACCGTAGAGGCGTCCTAGCTTGTCCATCTTCCCCCCATAGTAGAGTGATGCTAGTAGAAGGGAGAGTGCCTCCCTCCTAGGGTATATCCCTCCAAGGCTTAACAGTATGAGACCCGCTAGGGCTCCTGTGCTGCCGTCACCTTCAAGGTAGAGGGCGTTCGGGGGTGGTGGCCCCTCTATTTTCTGTGATATTGCGACTAGCGTTGCCTCGACCTGGGGCGACCCGTAGGGGATGTTACTGTAACCAACTAGGACTGTAGGCATGGAGACACCGGGGGGAGGATCTAGTGATGCTTTGAAGGCCGTTCTCACACCTAGAGACATGAGCACACTAGATAACGCTGCCCCCGTCATCATAGCATCAAGCCTGGGATACGCCCATACCCGAGCCCACCCGTGGCTGGACGCCTCTTCCACAAGCTTTGCAAAGTATTTAGTGGCCGCTTCGAGGTGCCTCTCCAGAGACTTATTCTTCTCAAGCGTAATCTTTAGCAATACGTCTACACCGTTAGCCTATGGTGTAGAATAAGGGAAATTTTAGGGGTGCGATGCCACGGGCCCGATTAGCTGTACTCCGCTACCAGGAGCTTAGCCTTCTCCGGGCTATACCTCCAGTCGGGCGGTAGTACCCCCCTCCTCTTATAGTACTTGACTAGCCTCCTGATCTTAGACTCGAGATCCTGAAGCCCCTTCTTAGCATGGAAGTCCTTGGGGTGCTCGCTGAGATGCCTCCTCAGGTTAACCGCCTTCCGTATGAGGGTCATTAAATCCTCAGGCAACGGTGGGGCTAGCCCCTTCTCCTTGAGAACCTGCGTTATACTCTTACCGAGGATCGGCTTGACTAGAGGGATGCCGAACTGATCCCTCAATATTATCCCGATCATGCTAGGGCCATACCCTTTACGGGCCAGCTCCTCTATGATAAGCTCTATGTCCTCTGGAGAGTAGACGAGCCACTTAGGCGGTACCAGCCTCGCAGGCCTCGTACTCTCACTCTTACCTTTATCACGCCTCTTGTTCAATCTCGTTCACACCCCATTACTCTCATCGGTTGTCTGCCTTTAGCCCCCTCCCACGACATGAACTGGGATACGAGTAATAAGGATAACGCCCCCTAAACTCGTAGAATCCACGGTGGATGAGAGTTTTCACGGTGCTAGATTGCTGGGTTCAGCAAACTGGGCATCCGGAGGAGCTTAGATTTTATGGTGCGGCGGCCGGGATTTGAACCCGGGACCTCCGGCTTGGCAGGCCGGCGTCCTAGTCCAGGCTAGACGACCGCCGCTTGCCTGTAGATTCCCATTGTTGATCTCCGGCTTTTAACGTTTATGTCTTCTATAGTGGGGGCATTCGAGCAAAAGGTTTTTATAGAAGCGTGTGTGCTACTCTACATAGAAATCAGTTCAGGGGTGTTGTGAGATGCCTGGAGAGATACCACTTATTGGAGAGAAGTTCCCCGAGATGGAGGTCGTAACTGACCACGGAGTGATCAAGCTCCCTGACCACTTCACCTCGCAGGGTAAGTGGTTCGTCCTATTCAGCCACCCAGCAGACTTCACACCGGTCTGTACGACCGAGTTCGTAGCGTTCGCCAAGAGGTATGAGGACTTCAAGAAGCTCAACACAGAGCTCATAGGCCTAAGCGTTGACAGCACATACAGCCATATCAAGTGGAAGGAGTGGATCGAGAAGGAGCTGGGTGAGAAGATACCCTTCCCCATAATCGCAGACCCCCAGGGCAATGTTGCTAAGAAGCTGGGCCTGCTACATGCTGAGAGCAGCACTCACACTGTTAGGGCTGTGTTCATAGTGGACAACAAGGGCGTCATAAGGGCGATACTCTACTACCCGCTAACCCTCGGCAGGCTCATCGACGAGATCCTCAGGATGGTTCTAGGCCTACAGCTAGTTGACAAGTACGGCAGGGCGGTGCCTGCGAACTGGCCTCACAACGAACTCATAGGAGACAAGCTCATAGTGCCTCCACCGGGCACCTACCAGGAGGCCATGGAGAGGATGAAGACCTACAAGTGCTTCGACTGGTGGTTCTGTTTCGACGACAAGGCCACCAAGGAGGAGAAGGAGCTAGCTGAGGCCTTCCTCAAGAGGGCAGCCGAGAAGCCCACACCCAAGGCCTAAGCCAGGGGTTTCCCTTCAAAGGGTTTTTCCTTTATAATTATACCCTCCCTAGCCTTCAGCACGCTTATCAGTATCTTATAGGCGTTCCTCCTGGAGAGGAACTGGTTATTGTTCCCACAGTACGGGGAATAGACACACTTCGGACAGCCGTCCTCACAGTCGCAGTCAGCAAGTATATTCTCAGCAATATCCTGGACTCTCTCATACCGTTCAAAGACGAGCCGGGAGGCCCCATTACCTCCTGGTGTGGAGTCGTAGATGACTATATGCCCGCTCGGGTAGCTTATACCTCCTAGATCCGTATCACTAGCCCCGACCACGGGCTTGCTCGCAGATATGAGGGCGTGCTCTAGAGCGTGGTAACCGCTAATCCTCGCTATTGGATCCGCTATGCCGGGGTTCGGGTAGCGCGTTATGACTGCCTTAGTAGTGTACTTCCACGTTATAGGCTTGTCATAAATAACCTCGCCCAGCTTCCTACCCGTGTACTCCTCCCTCACCACGTACCCTGTCACGATAACGTTAAGATCCACTTCAGCATAGGTTAGAAGGAGGGGGCCACTCATCCTCTTCTCTAATGGGCGGACGGAGCTTAGATCGACTGTGTACATTGGTTTAGTGTAAAACTTCACTTGCCCGCCGACCCGTCGTACTAGGGCCCTATACTTCTCTAAGTCGAGCTCCACGGAGAGGTATGCCTTACCTGCGTGATAGTAGATCGCCCCGGGGTATAGGTCGTACAGGGCAAGGGGGAGCTCGCGGTAGCCTATCCTCTTCTCACCCTCAACAATAGTGACCTGGGGGCCTGCACTCCTTAGACCGCTGGACTTCACAATCTCCCTCAGCCTGTCCCATACAGGGAAGTACTTGTCCCCATACCTCTTCACTGCTCCTAGGATCTCGAGATCCTTTACACCCCTAACTAGGGGCTCCGGAATGTTCGACTCCTTGAGGATCCCGCTTTCTAACAGGAGGGCTGCCGCGTGCACCCTCACGATCTCTGGGTTAGCCGGCTCAATATAGCTCGGATCCGGTTCCATGGAGAAAAGCTCCTTGGGACGCCTCAGAAAATATGACTCAATGGGGTCGTCGCCCAATACTGTTACGATAAGCCCTGGCCTCCCCCTCCTCCCCGCTCTGCCCGCTCTTTGAAGGTAGCTTGATATGCTCCTGGGGAGTGTCGCCATAACTATCGCATCCAGATCTCCAAGGTCAATACCTAACTCCATTGTTGGAGTTGCTACCACAGCTTTCAATCTACCCTCTCTAAAGTCTTGCTCAACCCTCCTCCTATAACTGGCCTCCAGCCCTGCCCTGTGGACTGCCACCTGGGCGCCATAGCTCTTTCTCGCTATCCTAGCCACCAGCTCGCTCATCTGCTGTGAGTCAACGAAACATAGAGTCTTTAGGCCTTTCTTTGAAAGGAATGCGACGATCTGGGCCGTCAGTGTCCACCTACTGATTCCTCCCTGTGCCACCAGGACATGGTATGCTCGGCCCTTCCTCCTCTTAGGGCCAAAGACTACGCTTGGGTCACGCCCGAAGAGCGCCCTCCCAAGCTCTTGTGGGTTTCCTATTGTTGCGCCTGCCCCTATGATCTGGGGGGAGTCTGAGTATCTTTTGAGCCTCTCTATAACCCACTTCACATGGCTCCCGAAAACGCCCTGGTAGACGTGCATCTCATCTAAGACTAGCACTCTGAAACCGCTTACCAGCCTTCTTATCCTATCCGATAGGGCCAGTCCATAGTGCATCATGTCGGGGTTAGTGACCAGGACGTGCGGGGGGCTGGTGTATATCTGTGCTCTCTTATCACGTGGCGTATCACCGTCTAGAACCTCAACCTTCAGCCCGAGTTTACCCTCGAGGACTAGTTTGAACCTGTATAGCTGGTCGCGGGCTAGAGCTTTTGTCGGGTACATTACTATGGCGTACGGCCTGGGTGCAGATTCCTTTGATTTGAGTATCTCGTCAACAACTGGTATAATGAAGGCCTCGGTCTTCCCTGTTCCCGTGCCTGCGACGATGACTAGATCCTTGCCCTGCTTGTACTCCTCAAAAACACGGTACTGGAAGTCGTAGAGTCTCTGAATGCCATACTCTTTCAGTGCTTTTACAAGTGCAGGGTGGAGGCCTGATTCCTCTAGTGTAGGGCCCGGTGGTGGGTCTCCTGATTCCTCTTTGTGGATATAGGCTATGCGGGATCCAGTCTGCTTTAGCATGAGGTTTAACTCTTTCAAGACAATACCGACGTTTACCTTCTCCGCCTCCATTTCCCTCAAGCACCTGTGTTTAAGTTTATCCTACGTATATAGTCGTATAATTTGATAGTTTTCAATGCTTTCTCGACAATGGGCGCTAAGCCAGGGTCTCCTCGCACCCTCCTAAGCTTCCTCCTCCTTAAGACTAGCTCGAGGAGGGGCTCACCTTTAGCGTTGTAAACCACTACTCTCCCCTTAATATGGCCTCTGAGGTTCCTTACGAGGTCAAACCATACAATATACTTGGTGTTTGGTGGTGTTGCTGCAAAGCCTGCATAGCCCCGAGCGTATACCTTGATACTCTGATCTCCCTCCTCCACGGGCTTTGACAGTATAAGTCCACGCCCGTCTTCCAGTATGGCTACTGCTATCTTCCTCGATGCATGTTTACCGCTCCTGCTCTTGGAGAACTCTACCGGTATCCTCAACGTTTAGCCCTAGACCGGTCTATGAGGTTGTCAGCGGTATTATTGTCTAGCCATTAAATCCCGCTGGGTATAGTGCCTTAACGGGTGCGCTTGTTTGGAGGGCTTCAGTGTTAGGATAATCGGTGGAGGAGTGGCGGGCTCATATCTCGCACAACTATTAGCACAGCGGGGAGTACAGGTAGAGCTCATAGACTTTCAAAAAAAGTATTCTAAACCGTGCGGTGACGCCGTGACCCTGAGACCCTGGATCTCGAAGCTCCTCGAGGAGCATGATGTGATATCTACGAGCGTAAAACGCTACTCCATACTCGTCGACGGGGATCTCGTCTCAGAGGTCAACTTCCCATCAGCAAACTGGCACATAATAGACAAACACGCCTTCGTTGAGAAACTGTGGGAAAACGCCTCTCGTGCCGGTGCTAAGGTGAGGCTGGGAAGCTATGGGACATGTACAGGGTGCGGGGAGAACTGCCTATGCATAGACGCCAGAGGCCCGTTCGCCCACCCTAAGAGGACGTGGGTGATCACGTACAGGCTATTACTCAGGACGTATGAACGGTGGGATCCTGGGCATGCTCTAATAGACTTCTACCCAGAGCTGGGGGGGTTGTTCTGGCTCTTCCCATCAGACTCTGAGGGCAGAGTTGTTAACGTAGGTGCCGGATGGCTTCGCGGCGGTGTCCGTAAAGCAATAAGGTTTTCACTAGAGAAGGCGGAGTCCCTCCTAGGCAGGTATATGATAGTTGATGAGAGAGCCGCTCCGATCGCCGTCCTCTCTAGGATAGATATAGGTGGGGATAGAGTCTTCCGCGTGGGAGAGGCTGCAGGATTCATAATATCAAGCGCTGGTGAGGGGAACAGGCCAGCACTAGAATCATCAAGGGGCTTCGCTGAAGCACTTCTCGGTGAGGCACCTAGTAGTCTTCACATGATCAAGAAGAGGTATGCTTCATCTACTGGAACGCTCAGATCTGAAGTTAGAGCTAGCAGGATCTCTCTTCTAATGGCGATTGTAACGCCTAGACTGGCAGGAAGAGTGTTGAGACTTGCCGACAGGGAGTTCTGGACTGATTATCTTAGTGCCCGTCTTACTATGGATAGATTTGCCTATCATGTATCTCGCATAAGCCCCCTACTTGTCTCTAGTATAAGGAAATTTGAGGTTTAAATTAAGCTTGGTGTAAGCTGTTTTTTATAATTCTTTTATTTTCTCAATCTTAATCAATATAGAATCTATTGACGAGCTCTTACCAGTCCTACAGATCTCGTACTCGATCATGCCGTTTGCGACCTTTAGTCTAGCTGAGACGTTTGTTTCACTAACGAATATGTCACCATCCTGTCCTACCTCGACACGGTATCCCTTGTATTTCAGGGCTCTGTATAGTTCGTCAGAGGTTAACTCCTCAACCCCCTCCTTCTCCTCCATCCTGGCGAGTCTTGAGCGCTCAGCCTGGATTTTCTCATAGACTGTTGGACACGTATCCTTATAGGCTTCAGCCGCTTTCTCGAGTATCTTTCTAATTAGCCATACCACGTTTGACTTCTCAGCATACTCGACTAGCTCCCTCCACTCTGGGCTGGAAAGGGCTTCTGCTAACCTTTCGGGGCGGCCCCCGTATATTGAGAAATCATACTTGTCCTCAAGCCTTCCCAACCGTTTCCGAAACTCTGTCACGACGCTTGAGGGGAGCTTCTCTAACGCCTCTGCAAATACTTTGTTAGCTATGTGTCTCAGGAAGTCTTTTGTTGCGTTACACTTTGCAGTTACGCTCACAGCTGGTCACCCGTCTGTTAGCGTTGGATTCGTTGAGGGCTCTTATTATTATGTTGTCAACGTCGTTTACTCAACCGGTCTGGCGTAAATTGTCTTTCCGGACACTCTCGTTATTACTGCCCTAACCTCGGCCCCAGGCTCTACGTCAGCGCCTTCAAGTACAACTGTGAACCCCTTAATCATGCCTGTTGGCCTCCCATCGTCGTCTTGACCCGTGACTCTAACCTTAATCTCGTCCCCAGACTTGAACTTCTTCAGGCCCTGCTGCGGGCTTGGCCTCTGAAAACCTGGGTATACGCTTATCCTAGAGAAATCAGTCCTGTAGACGTCTGATCTCCTCTTCTTTCGACCTCTAACCAACCTCTTATCCCCGCCTGTTGGCGTCACAGGATGAGGAGTTAGCCGGGCCTAATTAAGGGTTTAGCGCCCCACGTGTGATCGTGGCGAGTTGGGATGAGATGGTTGCCTTGAGCCCTTCCCTGGGGGGTAGAGGGTCTAGCAGAGCACTCTTCCTGCTTATCGCCCTAGGACTCATCATAGCTGTGGGGGTGGGCCTTTGTTCGTCCTATAGGGCCTACAGGCTTGCCACGGCATACACACTGCATCAGGACTATGTTAGTGATGAGATATACTATGTTGACACTGCCAGGAGGATCCTCATAAACGTATTCCATGTGGGCCTGAGAGAGCAGTATAACTGGAGTGGGAAGACCGGAGAGAACTATTACAACCTGGAGCATCCCCCTCTGGGGAAGTACATCATAGGGCTTTCCATGCTATTATGCGGCGATAAGCCTGTGTGCTGGAGGCTTCCCGGCATATTGGAGGCTTTCCTAACACCATTAGTCATATATGTTGGTTTCGCTTCGGTAGCTTTGAGGAGAAGGTGGAGGCTAGCTATACTTGCTGGCATTGTTGCGGCAGTTGCAGCCGGTGCTGACAGGATACTGTTTGTCGACGCTAGTGTTGCAATGCTCGATATACACTTAGCATTCTTTACCGCATTATCGCTCTCCGCTTACCTAGCGGGGAGGCCGCGCTTAGCACTAGTTATGGCTGCGCTAGCCTCTACTGTCAAGATGAGCGGTATAGCGGCTGTAGCAGGAGTTGCTGGCTATGAATTCTTCAGACAGATCTCCAGGAGGAAGTGGAGGGTTAGCGTTAGAATAGTGCTAGAGGCAGTAATAGTAACAGCCCTTATCTGGCTCGTAGTTTACTCGCCCCTTATAGCCTACTTTGGCCCCACCAAGATCCTTAAGGAGACGTCAGCAGCGTTAAAGTGGCACACCACTAGTAGGCCTGAAGGGCCGCCGACGAGTAACCCTCCAGGCTGGATCTTGAATTCTAACCCGTTCGTCTTCGCTTACTCAACTGTCTATGCTGCCGCTGAGACTACAACAATAGTGCATCTAGCAGCCCTTGCAGTGTCCCTTGTCATTGTACTCCTGGTTCTTGCCCTTTCACTCAGAGGGAGGGAGATCCCTCTAGGTGCTGGTTCGACCACGTATATCGCGACACTACTCCTCTACCTAGCAGTATACCTTCTAGGCAACCATACACTGTATAGCTTCTACGCGGTGCAACTCAATCCCCCCGCTGGAATAGCTATAGGGGAGGCTATCCTAATCTTATTGGGAGCCGGTTCTGCCCTGCGCAGGGAGGAGGATCGGGTGTGGAGGACACCATCACGATAGCCCTTGTTCAGACTAGACGGGGGAGGAGCTGGGGGGAGAGCCTTAACCTAGTTTTATCGTTCATTGAAAGGAACACGCCACACGCTGAGGTTCTGTTCATTAATGAGAACTGGCTGAGCAGGGAGCCGGTCAATATTGAAGACTACGAGTATAGTGTCGAGAGACTCAGCTCCGCATTTTCCGGGGACATATTCGCCGGGATCAACTACGTGAGAGATCGTGACGGTGTAGTACGTAGTGTGGGCCTTGCATTAGTAAACGGGCGAATAGTGAGGTCTTGTGAGAAAATCTTCCCCTCTACCGCAGTGGGAGAGAGGGGTAGAGTTCAGGGCGGCCGCTTACTGAAGCCTATCTCGTCATCCGGATGGCGCATCTCATGTGTTGCGTGTGTAGACATCTTCTACCCGGAGCTGTCAAGAATATACGCGCTCAACGGTGCAGAACTCATATTCAACCCCGCCTCGATCCCGAGTGATAGAATAGATCTATGGCACGCTGTTCTTAGGACTAGAGCCTCTGAAAACACTGTCTACACTGTTGGGGTAAATAGTGTAGGCTATGTATATCCAGATGGCAGGCTCACCCTAGGTGGGAGCGTTATCTACGCCCCAAACGCTGCCCTCGTCGGTCAAGCAGGTACCCGGGAGGCAATAGAAGAGTTCACACTGCACAGACAGGTTATTCAGAGGATAAGGGAGAGGTGGGCCTTCTACTCTGATCTAAGCGGGCCTATTAGGAGAAGGATCTTCAAGGACATTGAGACATTGATCGGGAGACAGCTACTCGACGGGTCGGAGCAAACTCAATAAAGGCCCTCGAGATCGATCCCCGATCTAAACCTTGGGGTGGAGAGCATGGGAGCAGACGTGAAGGCAGCGGAACTGTTAATGAATGTTGAACCCAAAACCGATAACCAGAGGAAGCTTGTAGGCCTCCTCAGAGATGAGAGAGTAGACCTCATAGGCGCCTTCGGCCCAAGCGGCACCGGGAAGAGCTACTTAGTCCTCTCACAAGCACTACTCCAGGTTTTAGAGGGCAAATACGACAAGCTAGTCCTGGGAAGGCCTGTTATCGGGGTCACATACAGGGAGCAGATCTCGTCCGCCCGCTCACTGGAAGTCTATAGACACCACGTTCTTGACTACCTTAAGGATCTCGCCAGTAGCATATCGCCGAAGCTACCGGCTATAGTAGAGGAGATGGTCGAGAACGGCAAGATAGAGATAGCTGACCCTGTATTCCTAAGGGGAAGGACGTTCGATAGGTCATTCATATTCCTAGACGACGTACAGAACACCACAATCGAGGTGGTAATCGAAGCCATAACAAGGCTGGGAATTAAGAGTAAGCTAGTAGTTGCGGGAGACCCCGTATTCCAGCACCTCTACCCGGACGCGTCAAATACCGCTGTCCTCGCGTGGGAGATCCTCAGGAATGAGGAGAACGCTGAGGTCGTAGATCTCGGTATCAAAGATGTTATAAGGCCTGGGGCGAAGAGGGGCCTCCGCCTTTTACTAGAGTCAGTTCTCCGCAGGAGAGCGATGGATGATACTGAAAAGCTTGTGGCAAACACCTATAAACTCTACGCTCCTGACGCCGACATTATTACTGTGATAAACCTCACAGACGCCAAGAAGACGTTCGAAATAGAATCAGAGAATGTGCCTGATGCCCTCGTAATCGTGAAACCAGGACATGTGGGCAGAGCCATCGGAACTGGAGGGGAGAGGATAGGGAAAGTGGAAGAGGATACCGGGCTAATGCTTAGAGTAGTAGAACTCACACTCAACTTCAAAGAATACTTCAGGGCAATACACCCAGTATCATGGATACATGCTAGAATAATCGATGCAGACCTAGCAGGCCCCTACCTTGTTGTGAAGATCCCTAGGAAGCATCTAGGCCCAATGCTAGGACAGAAGGGGGCCTATGCCAAGTTCATGGAGGCATTCCTAAGGAAAACGTTTGGGGTAGGTCTAAGAGTGGAGGAGGCTGAGAGAGCCGAGAGAAAGAGATGATGACTTTACTCCTCTTCCTCGTATAGCTCTACTCTAACCCTAGCCTTCACTTTGTCCTTAGAGAACGGTGGGAGTTCCTCGCCGAGATCAACTGCGAAGACCACCTGGTTCCCCAGGTCATCTACAAACCTTACCTCAGCCACATACGTGGACTTGGGGCCTCCCTCCTCCAGGATCCTCATCATAGCCTCATATATCCTGGAGAAGGCCATCTGCAGGGCTATCGGGCTCGAGAAGTCCTCCGGCTTTAGCGATATAGTAGCTATATTCTTCATAACCTTCCCTATCTTAGCTGTACCCTCAAATGATTTCTCTACACTCTCCAATCCGGGCCCACCTCAGCTTCCCACTATCGCTAGCCCCTGTTAACACAAAATAAATGTCCTATAACCTACACTCAACCCTCTAGGCTACTGAACAGTATCTGGTCACCGGAGGTCGACTGCGAGTGTTTGAGGTTAGAGATAGAAGGGCTAAGGATGCTATAGAGAGGCTTAAGGTCATAGAGGAGAAGTGGCAGAAATGGTGGGAGGAGGAGCACATATACGAGGCCGACCCCGACCCCTCAAAGCCCAAGTTCTTCGTGACATTCCCATACCCCTATGTTAACGCCTTCCCCCACCTAGGCAGCGCTTTCACTATCCTCCGAGTCGACATAACGGCTAGGTACAAGAGGATGAGGGGGTACAATGTACTGTTCCCCCAGGGCTGGCATGCGACGGGAGGCCCCATAATGGCTGCCGCCCTGAGACTCCGGGAGGGAGACCCAAAAATCATCTGGACACTACTAAGTATGGGAGTGGGAGATGATGAGCTCGAGAAATTCAAAGACCCCAAGTACTGGGTGTTCTACTTCACTAAGGGATGGAAGAGGGATCTCAAGAGGTACGGTATGAGCATAGACTGGAGGAGAGAGTTCTACACCACCTACCTTAACCCGTACTATAGCAAATTCGTGCAGTGGCAGTACCTCCGGCTAAAGGAGAAAGGGTTAGTGGATAAGGGGGAGCACCCTGTTGTATGGTGTCCTAAGGAGAAGAAAGTCGTAGGAGACCATGATAGACCCGACGAATATGCAGGAATCAGCCCTACGGAAGCCGTGATCATAAAGTTTAGAACCGAGGACGGCACAGTCTTCCCCGCACTCACTTACAGGCCCGAGACGGTCTTCGGAGTGACAAACGTCTGGGTCAACCCTGAGGCAGAGTACCTCACAGCGATCGTAGACGGTGAGAAGTGGATCATAAACGAGTACGCCAGCAGAGAGCTTGCGGATCAGAAGCATGAGGTTAAAGTGGTAGGGAGGGTCAGAGGGGTAGATCTCCTCGGGATCATGGTACAGAACCCTGTAGACGGTAGATGGGTTCCCGTTCTCCCAGCAAGCTTTGTTGACCCCGATATGGGGACTGGAGTGGTAATGAGTGTGCCAGCCCATGCCCCATTCGATTATAGGGGGCTTCTAGACCTACAGGAGCGTCCCGACCTGCTGGAGAGGTATGGGCTTGACCCCTCAATAGTGAGAGGTCTCAAACCTATACCTCTCATTAGACTTGAAGGCTACTCCGAGATCCCGGCCAGGGACGCCGTGGAGAAGAGGGGTGTAAAAAGCCAGGAGGAGAGGTGGGCCCTGGAGGCTGCAACTAAAGAGATCTACACGAAAGAATACCACACAGGAATACTACTAGAGATTACAGGCAGATGGGCAGGCATGAAGGTTAGTGAGGCTAAGGAAGAGATAACTGACTGGCTTGTTAGCCGGGGTGACGCGGTCAGGGTCTACACCCTGCCAGAACGCGTCTACTGCAGGTGTGGGGCAAGGACTCACGTCAAGATAGTATCAGACCAGTGGTTCCTCCTCTATAGCAAGCCGGAATGGAAGAGGCTAGCACACAGGGCTGTTGACAGAATGAAATTCTACCCCGAGACTTTACGGGCGGAATTCCACAAGCTCATAGACTGGTACAAGGACTGGGCCTTCACCCACAGGAATGAGCTAGGCACACCCCTACCCTGGGATGAGTCATGGGTTATTGAGAGCTTGAGTGACAGCACAATATACATGGCATATTACACCATAGCCAAATACCTCCAGCACCCGGAGAAGTACGGTATAAGGCCGGAGCAGCTCGTCCCAGAGGTATTCGATTACATCTTCAAAGGAGTGGGGGATGTAGAGAAGGTCTCGGAGAGAACCGGGATACCTGCGAGCTTACTTAAGCAGATGAGAGAGGAATTCCTCTACTGGTACCCAGTAGACCTTAGGATTAGTGGTAAAGACCTAATCCAGAACCACCTCGTCTTCTTCATATTCCACCATACCGCGCTCTTCGAGGAGAAGCACTGGCCTAGAGGCATAGGGGTAAACGGCTGGGTACTACTGCGTGGAGAGAAGATGAGTAAGCAGAAGGGGAACTTCATACTCCTCCGCCAAGCACTAGATCTCTGGGGAGCCGACGCCACGAGATGGGCAGAGATAATGGGTGGCGGAGACCCCGGCTTAGACGACGCCAACTTCGAACCAGATGTCGCCGAAAAAGCTGCGCTAGAGCTCGAGGAGTGGATAAGGTTTGCCAGCGAAAACTATAACGCTGACGCCAGAGAGGAGTACACCACAGTCGACATGTGGTTTGAGAGCGTAATGAATAGGCTAATAGCCGAGACAACTGATCACATGGAGGAGACAAAATACAAGAGCGCACTAGTCACAGGATACTACCACCTACAGGCAGCCTATAGGTGGTACATTAGGAGGGCAGGGAGGCCTAACAAGGATCTCCTACGCAAGTTCATAGAGACTCAGACCCTCCTGATAGCCCCCTTCGCGCCACACACGGCAGAGGAAGTATGGCACAGGATCGGTAAGAAGGGAAGCATAGTATTCGCTGAATGGCCTGAGGCTGACACGAGCAAGATAAGACCTGAGATCGAGGCGGCTGAGGAAATACTGAAAGCGGTCATAGAGGATGCTAGAGAGATTATGAAATTCGTCGAGAAACCTAGACGGCTAAAGGTTATAGTGGCAGCGGGATGGAAGTATAACGTCCTCACCGCAGTATTAAGGCACAGGCAGGAGGGGAAGCCCCTAAAAGACAGTATTAGGGAGGCCCTCCGAGAGCTGGAAGGGCAAGTCCCGAAGAGGGAGATAGGCAATTTAGTCAAGCTGCTCGTAAAATACCCTGAAGTACTATCTCGCCTCACACCTAGAGATGTAGAAATGCGCCACCTCAAGGAGGCTGCAGATTTCATTGCAAGAGAGCTAGGCTTAGAGGAGGCTATAGTAATTGCCGAGGAGGAGAGTACAGATCAGAAGAAGAAGATCGCCCTACCGGGCAAGCCGGCACTGGTACTAGAGTGACCGGGGGAGTCAAATGATACCGGTTGCAGATGGGCACACCCATACCAACCCCGTACGCGGGCTTGGGGCAGCCGCTATAGCTGAGAGGTTTAAGGCTGTTGGAGGCTGGTTTATGGCTATAGTAGCCCTCAGTCCCTGGCACTATGGGATCGAGTTCAACGGGTTCGAGTCATACGCTAGTACGGTCGACATTCTACTCCGCGAGTGTAAGGCTGCTTCCGAGGCAGGGATCAGTGTGGCATGTCTAGCTGGTTTCCACCCAGCAGATGTTGACAGGCTAATTGACAAGTACAGAATGAAACCCCTGGACGTCCTGGAGTTGGGGTTCAAGGTGGTTGAGTATGAGGCTAAGCTCTGCTCAGAAGGTCAGATTGACGGTATAGGGGAGGTAGGCCGCCAACACTATAAGACCTTCCCTACGAGGGCAATCATCTCCCAGATGATCCTTGAGAGGGCGCTCGAGCTAGCAAAAGACTATGGTTGCATAGTTCACATGCACCTCGAACAAGAAGGTGACACCACTATAGGCCTTGTAGACATACCTGCTAAACGGATCGGCTTACCCAACGATGTTAAGAGGAAGATCGTATTCCACCACTCCAAACCAGGAACAGCTGTTAAGGCTTACAGGCGCGGGTACATTGCTACTGTACCGGGCACCCCTCACCTGTTAATGAGAGTGCTTGGCAGGGTTGAGCCAGTGTTCATCCTGGAGAGTGACCACATAGATGACCCCTCAAGGCCGGGGGCAGTCGTATACCCCTGGGTTATGGCTGAGACCATCCAGAAACTATACGGGAAGAGAGAGGTGGGTGAGGACTACCTATATAGGATAAACGTGGATCTTGTGGAAAAGCTATATGGTGTAAAATACGAATATTAAAATATCTAATTTTTAATTTATTATACAGTTTATGTATTATATATATCATGTAAGGGGAAATATCGGGGATTTCTAGTACTTTCCTCTGGGGAGATAGGGGCTATCCCCGGCGGCTAGAACCTCTTCTTGTATCCGTAGCCTCTACCTCTCTGGAACCCTCCGCCCTGGAACCTTCTCCTGGGCGTGTAGGGGTTCTCAGGTTTCGGCGTTTCCTCGGGGATGTCCTGCTCGCCTGGTACTTCTTCGTCCTCGATCTTCTTTATTTCTCCTCTGTACCCTACGTTGAGCTGCACCTCGCCGCGGTACTGGGTTGTCCATACTCCGCTTATCTCTACGGCCTCTCCCTCTTGGAGTGTTCCCGCGTGCTTACCCCATAGGGTGAGTTTCGCTCTTCCGGTCTCGTCGCCTACTATTGCTTCGCTTATCGTCCTGGGGCCCTTTCGGGTTTGAATGACCTTGGGCTCGCTCGTGCTTATGACGCGCACCTTCACGGTGACGTCGTTCTCGCCTTCCTTGAGATCCATGATCTTCTTCTCCTTCTCCTCCAACTCGGATCTTCCTCTCCTATTCTGGTCTGAGTACCTTAGGAAGGTCGAGGGTTAATATAGTCGCCCATCATTCACTAGTTTCGAGTTTGAACGCCTCTGGTAGGAGGTCTCTAAGTAGGGCTGCCCCCCACTTTCCTGTTTTAGCCGAGTATGCATAGACTATTGCGGAGCCGTCTGGAGAGAACTCGGCTATAACCTGTCTGCAGGCACCACAGGGGAATACTGGTTCATCGCTGTCGAGGGCATAGACTAGAACCTCTCTGATCCTCCTTTCGCCTTCAGTCACCGCGTTGAAAATGGCGACTCTCTCGGCACAGACTGTTAGGCCGTAGCTGGCGTTCTCCACGTTAACACCCACGTACAGGCGGCCGGACTCGCCCCTAACGACGGATACTACACGGAAACGCGAGTAGGGGGCGTAGGGTCTGTCCCTGTATCTTCTAGCGAGCTCTAGCATATCCTCTGGGATAACCCGACTAGCCAAGGCCGACCTACCATTCTAGCATTGGCTCATACTTCTTGCTTAAGTGCTGTGAGGGGAGGCTAGCTGATATATGGTCTGCTTGAAAAGGCATATGGTAAAGGGAGTACCAGGTATGGCCAGTACAAGACTACTAGAGCTTGTGAACAGGCTTGCCGAGCCGTTCGTGGGGCGATGGGAGGAGGCGCTAGTCCTAGTTATGGCGGTCGTCTCCAGGGAGCACGCCATCCTTATAGGAGAGCCGGGGACGGGCAAAAGCGCCCTGGCGCGGCGCTTGGCAACGCTGCTGGACGCTAGATTTTTCAAATATCTACTAACTAAGTTTACAGAGCCGGGCGAACTCCTCGGCCCACTCGACATCAGGGCGTTGAGGGAGGGAGTCTACAGGCGTATAACTAGGGATAAGATGCCTGAGGCGGAGATCGTTTTCCTTGATGAGGTATTCAACGCTAATAGTGCAGTCCTCAACAGCCTGCTTAGCGTTATGCAGGAGAGGGTCATATACGATGGGTACACAGAGATAAAGACAAGCATATGGAGCATAATTGGGGCGTCGAACCAAACCCCTACTGAGCCGGAGCTAGAGGCCCTCTACGACAGGTTCATGCTCCGCCACCTCGTGAAACCCTTGGACGCAGAGTACTGGAGCGAACTCATCCACAAGTCATGGGAGATCGAGAAGAGAGGGTATGAGGCTGAGAGGCCAATCATTAGCCTCAGCGAGCTTAGACAGTGGTATGATAGGCTCCTCACCGTCGACATATCCCAAGTACTTGATAAAATGCTTAAACTTTTCATGGTCTTCGAAGAGAAGGGCCTTCACTTAACGGACAGGAGGAAGGGTAAGGCGGCTAAGATAGTTGCCGCACACGCCCTCATACACGGTAGAAGCAGGGCTGAATTGACTGACCTCCACGCGCTGAAGTATGTCGTCCCTAGGGATATTGACGAGTTCGAGAAGGCTAAGACCATACTATTCGAAGAGATCAAGACGAAGGAGAAGGTTCTAGCAGAGCTGGCTGAGATAAAGGCGAACCTGGAGAGGATAGCGCCTGAGATAAGGCGGAGTGGTACGCTCAGTCCCAGGCTGATTGACTATTATAAGGTGCTTAGAGAGCTCGAGAACAAGGTGAAGGCTCTAGCATCTGATATGGCTGACGAGGAGGTTGTGGCCGCCGCTTCAGAGCTCCTAGACGTGATATCTGATCTACTCGAGATCGTAACCATTAAGCTGAACATGTGAGGGTTCCAGGCATGGAGAGCCTCCTAGACGGGGTAGCGGTTAACACCACCTACAGGTACAGGGCGGGGAGAGTTCTCGATCTAGTTAGGAAACTAACTGGGAGGAGGCCCGATAGGGTTCTCGAGGATGTTGCCGGCGACCTCTTCTACATATTCTACCTTCCACTACCCAGAGTGAGGAGGGACTATGAGCCCTCTAACGAAAGGGATCTAGCAAGGCTAGCACTCGTCGCTGAGACATTGAGCAGTCCCAGGACTTGGAAGATTAAGGCTATGACAGTCGCTGACGCCCAAATTAGCATGGTCGCCGCAGGCTTATACATCAGTATTCTCGCCAGGCAGCGGGGGGGTGGGGAGAGCCTGAGACCGCTCTCATCTCCCTCCTCGGGCAAGGGTGGTCGCAGGAGTGGAAAGGTTGAGAGGGCTCTCAACGAGTTGTCTAACGCTATGAAGAACGTCTCAGCCCTTAAGTCTATAGTCGCGAGAGTTGGTGCCGGGACTTCCTCGAGCCTAATGTTTGAGGACAGTCTAGACATAGTCATGGAGCTATCGAGGAGGACTGACGTTAGCGAGATAGAAAGGATCCTCTCGAGGATCGAGGTCTCAAGGGTCTCATCAAAGAGGACAACAAGGTATACGAGGGGGTGGGTCGGTGGACTGGAGTTGGGTGGCGATATCGAGAGGCTACACATATCGCAGCTTGCCCTCCCCGAGGAGGTCTTCTACGCGCAGCTCGCTAATAGTAGGATGCTGTTATATCATAAGGAGTTAAGCGCTGAGGAGGGCCCCCTCTATGTCCTCCTCGATAAGAGTGGGAGTATGAGCGGGGAGAAGATCAACTGGGCTAGGGCCGTCGCTCTAGCACTCCTAATCAAGGCAAGAAGTGCTGGAAGAGACTACTACGTGCGGTTCTTCGACTCTATAGTGTACGAGCTTAAGACTGTGACTAGACGTGTAAGGCCGAGGGATTTGATGGAACTAATCAAATACTTAGCCACAGTCAAGGCTACAGGAGGCACAAATATAACCAACGCTATCGCCAAGGCCGTTGAGGATATAGAGTCAGGCCCCTCTAGGGGCCCCAGCGATATAGTGCTTATAACTGACGGTGAGGACAAGCTCTCAACATACATATTGAGGGGGCTCCTCCAGTCACCTAGAGACATAAGACTACACACGGTCATGATTAAGGGTGATAACCCCACTCTCATGAACGTCTCAGACACGTATATGAGTGTTGCGAGACTGGGTGAGGAGGAGGCCTTAAAGTTAATAGTTAACATCTATAGGGCGAAGGGTTAAAGGGGAAAAACAAGGGGTTAAACCTGTTTCGGCGGCTGAAGTCTGTGCTTTACTTTATGATCGGGTAGTCGTCCGGAACCTTAGCCCTGAACGTCTTACCGGTCTTCGGGCTCTTGAATAGCCCTATCTTGACTCCCTTCCTCCCCTTAGGTGCTAGGGGCCATACCTTTAGTGGTACTAGCTCTACCTCTTCTCCTGTAGTTGGGTCACGTACCTTCACAGGATAGGGCTTCTTCCTGGCCATAACATTCTCACCTCTGTTCTAGTCGTTGCCCTTCACTTTGACTATGATACGCCTACTGATGTTATTAAGGTTAATGGTATACATTAGACAGGATAAGGGCTTTTCATGTCGGATCCTTTAAAGATAGGGTTAAAGGATTCCTTTAACAGAGGGCTAGCAGACTACTGCGCTCTGTCTGGCGCATAGTGTAAGGTCTTCAAATATGACGTCCACGCTGCGCCCTACTTTGCGTACAACGTACTTTAGCAGGTGGCTTTTACTGTAGACGTCTTCAACGTTCTTCAGGTCTACTGTCTCGTTCAGGCCTGGTATTTGGAGTTGTACTGTCCCATCGGGCCTTATCATTAGCTTCGCGTCTTTTACGCCTATTAGTACGCCTTCATCGTTTATTGTTATGCCTGACGCGTTGCTTCTGATCTTGTTTATGTGTATGCCTCCGTCGCGTGTGAGGAATATTCCTCCGCAGTTGGGCGTGCATAATGATTCCCTGCAGAAGCCCCTTGCCTGGGCTAGGCATTCTATCATGTTGACTGCTTTTGAGGCGAGCTCGGCGAGTTCTTTCACCCTCTCAACTATGCCTAGGGCAACAGCCGCTTTCGCCCCCTCCTTGGGCAGGGATTCCATTATCGACTCGATCCGTGACACGACTGCTGACATTGCCAGCGCCACCCCGCACGGTGAGGGCGCGGTCGCGGCCTATAAAACCTATAAGCCGATTACTCTGCGGACTACCCGTAGGGGGCCTTCGGAGATCCTCCTGCTCTTTAGGATCTCCCATATACCTTTCATTCCATACTTTTCCAGGCACTCTCTGCAGACCCTCCTGACATTGTCTACCTGTATTAGGCAGAGGTCGCAGCCTAGCCTGCCGCATACTAGGCAGTAGCCTAGTGATGGTCTCTTCCCACATATTTGGCATTTTAGTTCCTCGCAGAACGTGCATGTCCCTGTCTCCGGGTTGTAGTGTTGGCGGCATACTATTCTTCCACATACTTTGCACCTATATTCTCCGGGGTTCTCTAGGCAGACCTCGCATGTGGTGGCTACCACATTACAACACCGAGGGTGTCTGGTATGACTCTCCTCCTGACGAGGTTTTCGTAGACCCTCCATATCCTCTTCTCGTTAACATACTTGGTGTAGAACCCCCTCTCTTCTAGTAGTTTTATTACTATTGAGGGGAACTCCTCTGGAGGTATGCCCCTGGCCTGTAGTGCTGCTTCAGCGACGACCTCTGCTAGGTCTCGGGATGAGGGGAGTTTCACCTTCCTCCTTCCCGCTCTTCGGGTGTCTGATGCTATTTCTGCCGCTATTTCCTCGAGATCCTCTATGACGTCTTCCGGTATCTCGTTAACGTCGAACTCCTCCACACGGGTCACCAGGGTTGTAGTGGGATCCCAGAGTAGATTATAGTTTGGGTCTACTCAGACTGTATCCCCTGCGTTAACGGGAGGAATACAAGTGTAATACTAACCCTAGGCCGGGTTAAGCTGGGGGAGACCTATTATTCTTGTCGGGGGAAAACCTATGGCTGGGCCACATGATTTCGAGTCGGCTCTGAACTCTCTCATAGACAGGGAGATTGAGAGGCTCGTGAATGAGATCGCCTGGATTGACGGGCGCCTCCTCGAGCTAGGCGACGATGAGGAGTCAGAGGTCGAGAGGAAGCTCCTCAGGATACTGAGGAGGCACCTCATGAAAGACCTGTACGAGCTGGCGGGTTTTGTGTGGGATGAGCCCTCTGTGGGCGGCGAGGTCGAGCATGGGGCCCCGCTGTCTAGTGCGGTGCGGGCCAGGGCTGAAACATAATATTTCTAAAAACACTAATATATAAAAACCCTCAACCCTTCTCCCAGACATAACGTTTACCTTGTATAGTGTTAGAGTTTATATACATGAACCAACCAACTGTATTAACATGGGAGAAAGGGGGTGAGAGAAGAATGGTACAGAGACAGCAGACGTACAAGCCAGACCTAGAAAAAGTCAAGAGAGTAAGAGAGAAAGTACTCAAAGCATACAACGAGATAGCAAAAGACCTAATGATGGACACAGACATACCCGTAGTAACAGCACTATCAGACGAAGACCTAGAGGAACTAATACTCCTAGCACTAGCGGAGGCAAAAGCACCAGTATCATGGAAGGAGATCAAACTGATCTTCCAGGGAATAGCCGGAGAGGACAGGCTCAGGAAAATATTAAGCAAGCTCAAAGCAACAAACACCATAGCTGAACTGACCAAGACAAGATACGCCCTACCAGAATACGTCCCACTAAACGAGCTGAACAAGGTCAAAAACCCAGGAATAATATCAAAAATACTAAAAATAAAACAAACAAACATACAATAAAACAGGGGACAACAAAATGCCCCAAACAAAAATCCGCGCACACGCAGAAGACAAAGGAGAACTAGTCATAATCACAACAGAACACGGACAAAAAGCAGTAATCCCAAAAGACAAACTATGCGAGCTCACATTCAGATACAACATACAAATAGAAAACATAAAACTAAACTGCCAAACAACACAAAAACAACCACTAGAACCCGAATAACCCAACCAAAAACCAAATAAACCCCAAACAACAAACAAACAACACCCGGCGGGGTAAAACAGCGGGGTAGGGTAGCCTGGCAGCCCGCGGGGCTCATATAAGGCGTGGGGCTGCCGGCCACCTTAACCTTCTGCAACCAATTCTCTCAAGTGTTATAGGCAGACACACTAGAAGTCTCCTGGAGAAGTAAGTTAATCTGGTATTACGTTCCATATGTTGAAAGCAGGGGGAACAGAGTAAACAGGTGTAGCGAATGTCACATGCCCAACTTAGGAATGATGCAGATTATGAATTACATAATGGATTATCCATATCAAATAAAGACGTTTTCATCCAAAATAAACTACACTTAATTTTTAAAGGAATTGGATTATTTATAACTGATGGATATTTCATGAAATTATATAAAAATTTTCTGACAAAAAACAAATATATTTTGCCGGTATGAAAAGAGAAACGGCCGAAAGCGTTCTAAAAACTTTCCAGGTT
>WAOT01000003.1 GCA_015521115.1 Desulfurococcales archaeon | reverse complement strand
GACATAGAACACCACAGAACCAGGCGGTTTAAAACAAGCAAAACTAAGAGTGCGCTCTTGCTCGGCTATCTTCTTGGCCATAGTTTAAAACAAGCAAAACTAAGAGCGTAGGCAAGATCGACAAGGCTCTCAAGTGTAGTTTAAAACAAGCAAAACTAAGAGGATGACGCGGGATAGGAGGCTGTATGAGCTCCTGGTTTAAAACAAGCAAAACTAAGAGTTCTAATCAATTATTATTTTACAATAGTTTTTGTTTAAAACAAGCAAAACTAAGAGGTCTCTCCTCATACTCCCTAACCGCTTCCTCCCCGTTTAAAACAAGCAAAACTAAGAGTTAGGCGAGCGCTACGTGAATACTTGGATAAGTCTGTTTAAAACAAGCAAAACTAAGAGCCCCCTATGCTTTGAGTAAAGTGGCTGAAGAGGAGGGTTTAAAACAAGCAAAACTAAGAGAAGTATATCTCTAAGTTTTTCTCGGGAGTAAGCCTGTTTAAAACAAGCAAAACTAAGAGTATTTGAGATATTTAGCGAGAGAGGATACAAGAGAGGTTTAAAACAAGCAAAACTAAGAGAATTTCATTCTCTACCCTCAGATTTTCCATTCCCGTTTAAAACAAGCAAAACTAAGAGATTATTGGTGTTGTGACTGTGGCCTTAACGTTATGTTTAAAACAAGCAAAACTAAGAGGCATTATCTTGTAGCGGTCTTCAACATCGAACCATGTTTAAAACAAGCAAAACTAAGAGTGTCATTCCTAATGATGCTGATACAATTAATCACAAGTTTAAAACAAGCAAAACTAAGAGACCAACGCTTTTTTCGCCTTCAATCCTTTCTCGTTTAAAACAAGCAAAACTAAGAGTGCACCAGCCCTTAACGTCCACGCCATGTTCGCGTGTTTAAAACAAGCAAAACTAAGAGGGGTCTACTGCTAGCGTGGGGAGGTGACGGTGCCGTGGCCCGGGAGTTTAAAACAAGCAAAACTAAGAGAGTATTTTTCTATCGTCGGCCTGTCCAGGCCCAGTTTGAAACAAGCAAAACTGTGAGGTTGAGGGGTCTGTTTTCAGCCTGTTTGTGGGATTTCGTGGGTTGGGTGTAGTTTTGGGTATTGTGGTTGGTGGTTTCTGTGGGTTTCCTGCGTTGTTTCCTGTTTGTTTTTTAGTATTTTATGTTTTTTATTTTTATTTCGAATGTTTCTTTGTGTCTGCTCCATGCTGCTAGGACTACTGTTCTTCCGGCTAGCCGTGTTCTTAGCTTTTGGTGGAGTTTTTCTAGTCCTTCTGTGTATGTTTCTGCTGGTATGTGTATTGGTGTTATGCCCCATCTTATTGTTAGTTGGCGTTCTAGTTGTGTTGTGTTTACTCCTGCTATGACTGTGGTCTTTGGTTTTAGGGCTGCGATGCGTTTTGGTAGTCTTCCGCCTTTTGAGTATACTAGGAGTGGTGCTTGTATGCTCTCTGCTAGGTCTACTAGGCCGTTTGCCAGCCTTTCCGGTACCCCGTTCCTTTGCGGTCTTGGGGGTTGGGTTGTTTGGGCTGCTGCTCGGGCGGCTTTTATTGCCCATTTCACGGCTCTTACTGGGTGTTTTCCTATTGCGGTCTCTGCTGTGAGGAGGAGGGCGTCTGCCCCTTCGCGGGCTGCTTGGTATATGTCTGTTATCTCGCTCCTCGTCGGTGTGGGGCGTTGGATCATGCTTGTTAGGAGCTCTGTCGCTATCACTAGGGTTTTCCTGGCCTGTACTGCTGTCTGGGAGAGTTTTGCTTGGATCTGGGGCATTGTCTCGAGGGGGTAGTGCATCCCAAGGTCTCCTCTCGCAACCACTATCCCGTCGCTCTCCAACGCTATCTGGGGTGCGTTCCTCACTCCCCCGGGGGTCTCTATTTTGGCTAGCACCTCCACCCCGCTTACCGCGTGCTCCTCCAGCTTCTCCCTTAGGACTTTGATGTGTTGGGGGTCTCTAACGTAGCTCATCATGACGTGGCTGAAGGGCTTCCCGGCCATGAACTTTATCGCCCTCTCATCCTTCTCCGTGACGGGCGGTAGGGGCAGGTCTTTCCCCTTCAACGCCACACCCATCCCCGGCCTTATAGTGCCGGGGCTGTTTGATACCGCCTCGAGGCCGGCGGCTGTGACCTTCGAGACTGTGAAGGTTAGGACGCCGTCCCCGAGGATTATGCTGTCCCCCTCCTCGACGACGTCGAACAGGGCCGGGTCTGTGACCTGTATGCAGCCCTGCCCTCCCTCCGGGCAGAAGGAGACCTTCTCCCCCTCACCGACCCTAACAGGCTCTATAGCGTGGCTCACCCTCACCCTCGGCCCCTCAAGGTCTATTATGAGCGCTGTACGCAGGCCCGCCTCAGCCTCCGCCCTTAGGGCTGCGTCGAGGAGTGAGGCCCACTCGTCCGGGTCTCCATGGCTCGTGTTGATCCTAAACCCCCGGGCCCCGGCCCTTATCATCTCCCCCATGACCCGGGCATCACTACAGCTTGGGCCTAGTGTTGCTACGACCTTAACAGGCGGTATTCTGAACACGTCCAAGGCCTCCACACCCCATCTTAGAGCCGATACCGTGAGCGGCCAGTCCCGGAGGGAGAGTTAATAATAACGATTCCATGCCCAAGGCCTGTTGGTATGCGGATACAGCCCATGCCGGTTCCGGGCTGACTGGTGAGGTGCTGGGAGCTTGGAGGCCGGCCAAGGCGACCCCCTGTACGCCCTTCTAGGCATGCTAGTGGGGTTTCTAATCGGCCTGACAGGGCTGGGAGGGGGGTCGCTTATGACTCCCGCACTCATATTCACCGGGGTAGAGCCCCTCCTAGCTGTCGGCACAGACCTGGTCTTCGCCACGATAACGAGGATCCTGGGAGTAGCAGTCCACGGCAGGCACGGGCGTGTCCGGGTGGACATAGCGTGGAGGCTGCTAGCTGGGAGTATCCCTGCAGTCCTCCTCGGCGGCCTCCTCCTCCGCTACATACCCAAGGATCTCCTAAACGAACTACTCACGCCCCTAATAGGTACGGTTCTCGTGGCGACAGCTGGACTGGCGATCTTGAGGGAGGAGCTCAGGCTCCCCGTGAGGCCGAGGAAAGTCTACGCTTACCCGGTAGGGTTCATCGTCGGGCTCACAGTACAGTTCACAAGTATCGGTGCCGGCGTAGTGGTGAGCTTCGCCCTCTTGAACGTTGCCAGGATAGACCCCAGGGAGGCTATAGGCACCGTGCTATTATATGGGGTGAGCCTGACAGCCCTTAGCAGCCTCAACTACATCTCGCTAGGCCTAGTGGACTGGGGGCTCTCAGCCCTACTCGTCCTGGGCGGGCTTGTCGGAGTCCTAACAGGATCCGCTCTAGCGCTCAGGATGCCTAGGGATAGGTTAAAGCTTGTCGTGAACGTGGTGATCCTCGTGATAGGCCTCCTCACCCTTGCCCACGCCGCCTAAGAGCTTCCTCGGGTCGATCAGTTCACCCTCAGGCGTCAGTGCTATCCTCGGGGTGAACCCCCTCCTCCTCATCAGCTCGACGACATGGGGGTAGAGTACTATGTACTCCTCCTCAACCGTGGAGGCAAGCATGGGGTCGATCCTAGCGAGCCTCTCAAGCAGCGACTCATACGCCTGGCGGGGCGCCACACCCATGACCACGCTTGCCCAGTAGTCGATGCCCGGCCTTAGGCCAGCGTCGTGGAGGGCCTCTAGGGCTTTGATCTGGAACTCGAAACCCCTCGCACATGCCCCTGTTGCTCGCTCGAAGTAGGCGGGGGTTGGGGCTTTTATTGAGACCCTCACCCTCACCCCTCCCGGTATCCTCACCGGGTCAACAAGACCTGCCCCGATTAGGATCCCGTTCGTCTCGAGGATGAAGGTGTAGCCCCTCGCGACGAGTAGGGCTGCCAGCCTCCTCGTATGCTCCCAGCCGATGGTCGGCTCACCCCCAGTGAGCCGGGCGGTCTTGAAGGGGCCCGCCCTAGCGATCCTCTTGGCAGCGTCTCTCGGTGAAAGCATCTCACCGCCCCTAGTTGAGAAGGCGTACTTCCAAGCCCAGCAGAAGGCGCAGCGGAGGTTGCATCCTACGACGTCACCCGCATTGTTCCCCCCATAGTGCCTGCTACTCCTAAACCTCCAATACCTCCTCAGGTGCCTGCCGTCTGCCTCATTGTAGACCTCTGCCTCAACCTTCTCGCTTAGGCGTAGTGGGTCGAAGCAAGCCATAGACTATCACCTCAACTTGAACCCTACAAAAGCAAAGAAGCTGGAAACTGCCGCTCCAGCTAGCAGCCAAACCTTGAGACCGGCCCCACCAGATGGGGGAGGCCCCTCAACCCCTCTATCCCCCGAAAGTACTTGGCGGCCCGAGATGTAGCCCCAAACCCCGTCTCCCGAGGCGTTAACCATTGTCTTGAGCGTGGTGCCATTGGCTAGGGTATAGTTCTGCTCATAGACTAGGGTAGCACTGCCGATCCTTGAAACATCTAGGAGCACAACGGGCCTCACAACGGTTGAGGCTGACGCCCCAGGGAAGTGGGGGGAGACCCAGCGCCTAGCAATCTCCTCCGCCTTCCCCGCGGAGATCTCGGGCGTGAGCTTTTCCATGCTATCACTATAGATGCCGGGTAAGCCCATGATCTCATCGTTAAACACAACCTCACCACTGTCCCTCCTCACGTAGGCCTCAAGCCTGAGCGGCTCCTCCCACCCGTTATCAGGGCTATACAGGTGGATTGTAGCGTTGAGGGACTGGTAGACCGCTATGTATGAGATCTTCTCCCACGACCCACCACCCTCATCAACCCTGAGCAGCTCTATATTGGCCCCAGTGTAGAGTTGAGCCCTCTCCTCTAAGAGGGCGGTGATCCTGGGCCACACCCTCTCGAGGCAACCCGCGCTCCCACACTCAACCTCGACACCTATGAGCCAAGCGTTATCACCGCTGACCAGGATCCTGGCATCAACCTCTCTGACCGGCAGTCCAGGGCTCCTAGGTGACAGGGTTACCAGTACAGTGTTCCCTTTACCTGAACTGGATAGGGCTTTTGAGATGAGTGTGTCCGTCCCTGTCGAAGTCACAGTTGCTTTAAGATTACTGGGGTCTACGCCCAGACCCGATAATATGTGTGTGAGCTCCTCCGCGGCAGCCCCGCCTTCTCTGCGGGATCCTAGGGATGAATTGAAATACTGGCCGCCCCCCGGGGACACGTGCAGGAAGATGTAGGGGGAGACCCCTCCCACTAGAACCACTATAATGAAAGCGATAATCTTCCTCGTCGCTACGGTCTCCCCCATTATGACCAACTCACTGTAAATGCGGTGTACATATAAGAATCGTAGTGTATGAGCTCTTATATATCTAGCTAACAATAAGTGAGCAAAGCATATATATGACTATTTTACGGGTAGTTGAAGAATCCTCTGGGACTGGAGGAGCTTGTAGAACTCTCCCCTCCTCGATATCAGCTCTTCTGGGCTACCCTTCTCGACTATGCGGCCTCCCTTCATGACGACTACCAGGTCGGCCTCCCGGGTCAGGCTTAGCCTGTGTGCTATTATGATGCTCGTCCTACCCCTCATGAGCTTCATCATAGCCCTCCTCACTAGCTCTTCCGTCTTCGGGTCGACGCTCGAGAGGGCCTCGTCGAGTACTACTATGTCGGGATCCCTTATCATGGCCCTCGCCAGGCTTATGAGCTGCTTCTCCCCCACACTAAGCCTCTTCCCCGCTTCCCCAGCGGGGGTCTGATAGCCCTTCGGCAGCCTCATTATGATCTCGTGTATGCCGAGCTCCTTGCAGACCCGCACTACATCCTCCTCCGCTGCTTCAGGGTTCCCTATCAGGATGTTCTCCATGATCGTGCCGGGGAAGAGGTAGGTCTCCTGGGGGACGTAGCCTATCCTCCTCCTAATGCTGCGCCTCCTAAGCCTCCTCCCCGGTATGCCGTCATAGAGGATCTCCCCCCTGTCGGGGTCGTAGAACCTCATTATCAGTGCTGCCAGGGTCGTCTTCCCCGCCCCCGTCTCCCCGACTAGCGCCACCTTGGTGGACGGTGGGATGTGGAGGTTGACGCCCTTGATCACAGGGTTCCCGGGCTGGTAGGAGAACCATACGTCTACGAGCCTGATGTCCCCCTCCAGCTTCTCAACCTCCTCGCCCCTATCGGGCTCGGGGTTTGCGCCGTCTAGGATCTCATAGATCCTGTCGAGCCCTGCTAGGGCGCTCTGGAGGCTGTCATACATTCCGACCACGTTGTTTATCGGGCCCCTAATCCTCTGGGTGTACTGTATGAACGCTGCCACAACGCCGATACTAACCGTGCCCTGTACTGCAAGGTAGCCGCCGTATGCTATGACCAGGACTATGCTTAGGAGGGTTGAGATGTTCATGAGGGGCCAGAAGAAGCCCATGAGGGTCGCGACCCTCATGTAGGCCCTAACAGTCTCCATGCTCGCCCTCTCAAACTCGCGGGATACCATGTCCTCCCTCCCGAAGGCCCTAACAGTCTCAATACCGCTGACACTCTCCTCAACAATGTTGCTTATCCTGGCTATCTTCCTCCTAGTCTCCCTATAGGCACCCCTCATCTTCCCCCCAATGTTCTTAGCGATGTAGACCATGAGGGGTATGCTCGCGAGTGCTGCGAGGGTTAGGCGGGGGCTTAGTATGACCATCGCAACAAGTATCCCAGCAATACTCAGGAGGCTCCCCAGGCCGCCGACGAGGCCTGAGACTAGGACGTCGTTGACGGTGCTAGTATCGTTTATTATCCTTGAGACCAGGTCACCCGTGCTCTTATCCTTATAGAACGATATATGTGTGCGTAGTAGCGCTTCCATGAGCCTAGCCCTAAGCCTGTAGATGACCCGTTGCCCGAACACCTGGACGTACCATGTCTGCAGGGTCATGAAGAGCCACTGGCCTAGCAGAGACGCTAGGTATAGGGATGCTATGAGCGGTAGGCCGGAGAGCCTCCCGGGGACTATGTACTCGTCGATCGCCACCCTAAGCAGGTACGGGGCTGCGAGGGTTGAGAGGGTGCTGCCCGTGAGTATGACTGCAATGATCGCTAGTAGCTTCTTATCGGTGAACATCTCCCTGGCGAAGCGCAGGAATAAGTGGACACCGCTCCCATCACGTCTCCCTTCACGCTCCACCCGCCTTCACCTCCTCCTCGAGTAGGCCCTGCGCCTTCAGCATCTCCCGGTAGAGCCCCTTGCGGGCGGCGAGCTCCTCGGGCTTGCCCATCTCAACGATCCTCCCGTCCTTCATCACGACTACCCGGTCTGCTAGCCTCGCCATGGTGAGCCTCTGCGACACAATGATGGCAGTGCGACCCCTTAGCACCTCCCCGAGATCCTCTATCAGCCGCCTCTCAGTCTCAGCGTCAAGGTTCGAGACGGGGTCGTCGAGGAGGAGTATCTTCGGTTTTGCTAGGAGTGCTCTTGCTAGGGCTATCCTCTGCCTCTGCCCCCCGCTGAGGCTTACACCCCTCTCCCCAACAACGGTGTCGTAACCCCTGGGGAGGGTTGCGATGAAATCGTGGATCTTAGCCCTCTTAGCCGCCTCAATGATCTCTTCTGGAGTGGCGTCCGGCTTCCCGATGGCTATGTTCTCCCTTATGCTCCTATTGAATATGAAGGGCTCCTGTGGGACGTATGCGACTATCCTGCGTAGGGACTCGGTCTTAATCTTCCTGATATCGACACCGTCGATCTTGATAGTCCCCTTCTGGGGCTCGTATAGACGGGCTATCAGTTTGAGGAGAGTGCTCTTCCCACTACCGGGTGGGCCTGTTATGAGGATCTTCTCCCCGGGTCTGACGTGTAGCGTTACACCGCGTAGAACAGTCTTACCGCTCGGGTATGTGAACCAAACGTCCTCGACTTGAACCTCGCCCCTGACCTCCCTCAGCTCCACTGCGTCGGGTGGGTCGGTGTGGCGGGGTGCGGTGTCTATTATCTCGAAGAGCCTTGTGGCCGCGGCGAGGGCCCTCTGTATATCCCCTATGACGAAGCCTAGTGCCCTTAGGGGCCACATCATCGTGAGCATGTAGGTGAGGAACGCCACGAGCTCCCCCACCGTTAGTGTGCCCTCCGTTATGAGGGGGCCACCGAAGTATAGCATCCCGGCCATCGCAACGCCCATGACGAGGAATGAGAGGTTGCCGTATAACGCGGTTATTCGTGCAGCGTTTAGTGCCTCTTCCATGAGCCTCCTGTTCTCCCTATCATACCTAGCGTATAGGTGCTCTTCGACCGCCAGGGCCTTGACAGTCTTGATACCCGCTAGAGTGCTTGTGGCCTCGGCAGCCAGGGTTCCCGTCTGCCTCCTGATCCTGTCGTAGACGGGCCTGACCTTCACCGCGTACACTATGTTACTCGCCAACACTATAGCGATCGTGGCGAGGGCGATGAGCGTTAGGAGGCCGCTCATCCTGGCCATATAGTATAAGGCCACGATGATGAGGGTTGTGCTATACGCTAGCATCCTAACACGGAAGCTGAGGAACCCCGTCACCCTCTCAGCGTCGTTCGTCACCCTCGATATCAGCTGGCCGACGAGAGTGCGGTCGAAGAACTCCATACTCTGCCTCTGAATGGCCCGGAAAGCCTCAATCCTCAGCCTATACACAGCGTTCTGAGCCGCCTTAACCTGGAAAAGCCTCGCTGCGAAGCTGAGGGCCCCGCCCACCACGCCAGCAAGTATAATCAGGCCGCCATAGTATAAGGCGCTCCCCCAGTCCCTAGCAGAGACCCCCAGGTCTAGGGCGTCCCTGATGAGCACTGGGACAACGGCGTTGGCATAGCTCGAGAAGAGGACTAGTATCAGGGCTATGATGAAGGCCCACTTGTCTGGGCCCACATAGCTGAAGAGCCTTGCAAGCTGTTTCAGGCTACTCTTACCCCTCAACCACTAGCGCCCAGTCCCCTAAGGATTATATCGAAAGCAAATATAAAGTCGCCCTTTCCAGGGGACACGGTAAGAATAACAGCCCACAACAATAATGTTCCAACACGGGGCGGCGGGCGGGGGGATGCTGAGAAAGAGAGTCTCCCGAAGGTGGTATGAGGAGAGCCGGAACACCCCAGCCCCTCCCGCCGCCCCTCCTTATATCATAAAACTAATTTTGACCTGACATCACGATTACCTTAGCGTCGAAGACTATGGGGAGACTGTCACGGTCGAAACCGCGTATAACCTCCTCCCCAGTCCAGCCCCTAACGATATGGTTTAAGTCCAACTCGTCCGATACCATGGCCTCACCCCAGGGGCCTGGGACGATGATCAGATAGATCTGGAGGGAGTCTACGCTGCTGAGGGAGTAGAGCCTTATAACTAGGTCGTAGCCCCCGAGGGTGCTGGTTTTAGCGTAGACCTCAAACCTTAGGATGCCGTCCACAAATGAGACGTAGGTCTTGTCCGGCTCCTCCACGACAATGTGGACATGGTCAATCAGAATTACCTCATCATGCGGGCCGTAGACGTGGGGTAGGAGGAAGATAACAGCTACTCCCGACAGGGTCGCCACTAAAACTACGGCTAACAATTTGAGGGCCTTACGCCCCCACCCTTTAGACGACAACTTTTTGGCACCGGACACGACTAGAACAAGGGTAGACCAGCTTATTTCGCCTTTCAATATTTCCGGGTATAAACTTTCGGGCTAGAAACTTTGAGCGCAGTCTTAAATCCCTGGAGACCGTAAACCACCTAGAAAGGGGGAGCAACGTATTGAGTAGCCAGGAAATAACGTGTAGGATCCTACACGTAGACCTAAGCAGGGAGAAGAGCCGAGTAGAAGAGATCCCGGATGACACGTGCAGGCTGTTCCTGGGCGGTAAGGCACTCGCATACTACCTCGGATACAGGCTAATCCCTCCCGGGACAGACCCCCTGGGGCCAGGGAATAAATTGATCTTCTCCGCAGGTTTCCTCTCAGCGGTAGCTCCCGGGGCTAGTAAGGTGTCAGTCCTCTCGAAGAGCCCACTAACACTACTCCTCCACGACAGCCACGCCGGCGACTTCTTCAGCCCCCTCCTGAGGAAGGCGGGATACAATGCGATAGTAGTTGAGGGATCCCTCAAGTCCCCAGGCTACATATGGGTTAATGATGACCGAGTCGAGATCAGGGACGCAAGCCACATCTGGGGTAAGACTGTGAGCGAGGCGACCGATCAGATACGGAGGGAGACGAGCGGTAACGCTAGCGTCGCCACAATAGGCCCCGCAGGGGAGAGGCTAGTGAGGTACGCCCACATAGCATTCGACGTCTACCGTGCAGCGGGGCGTGGAGGCCTCGGGGCCGTCATGGGCTCTAAGAGGCTTAAGGCCATAGCAGTCTATGGTAGCGGGAGGCCCAGAGTATACGATGAGGAGAGGCTCAAGAGGCTGAGAGACTACTGGTTCCGCCACTTCAGCGAGAGTCCCCGCTACGCTGACATTAGAGAATATGGTACCACAAACGCCCTCGAATTCTCAGCCATGGCGAGCATGAGCCCGTCCTATAACTTCAAGAAGCCCTGGATCCCGGAGTCCCTCGCCTCAAGGCTCTCGGGCGACGCTGTTAAGAGGTACGAGGTAGAGGCCCCCTGGTTCATCCACGGTAAGAGTTGCCCGATAAAGTGTGCTAGGTATGTTAGGGCTAAGTACGGCGACAGGTATTTGAGGTCAAGCCCGAGTATGAGAACCTGGCGATGCTTGGGGCGGCAACGGGAGTCTTCAACCTCGAGGTAGTCCTCTACTATAACTGGTTAGCGGACGAGCTGGGGGTCGACACGATAAGTGCTGGAAACACTATAGCATGGTTCCTGGAGCTCGTGGAGGACGGCCTAATAGACCCCAGGGAGCACGGTTTCAACGCTAAGGGGTTCGGAGATGAGGAGGCAGTACTACGCCTCCTGGAAATGATAGCATACAGGAGGGGTGTAGGTGCGATCCTAGCCGAGGGGGTTTGGAGGGCCTCAAAGATCCTCGGTGTAGGAGAAGACAAGGCGGTACACGTCAAAGGACTAGAGGCCCCGGCCTGGGATCCCCGGGGGAGGAGGGCTCTGGGAGTATCATACGCGACCGCCGACGTGGGAGCGAGCCACCTCAGGGGGTGGCCAAGGCCCCATGAGCCGCCAACCACCGGCCCAGCTAGGGAGCTAGTACCATCCATGGCCCGGAGTAGGGATAGGGACTCTGTAATGGACACCATGGGCATATGCCGCTTCGTCTCATACCCGTTAAGCGCCGTCATAGACTTCATTGGGGCAGCAACTGGGTGGAGGCCGAGTGAGGAGGAGCTCCTCCTCATACCGCAGAGGGCTGAGGCCCTCGCCAGAATACACGACGCCATAGAACGGCTTACACCACCACTAGACGATACAGTCCCCAAAAGGTGGATGGAGCCGATCCCAGAGGGGCCACTGAAGGGGGTCAAAGCCTTCCTCGACTGGAACGACCTGAGGGAGGCGGTGAGAGAGTACTACAAGATAAGGGGGTGGGACGAGAACCTCGGAGTCCCCCTCCCCGGAACGCTCGAAAAACTGGGCCTACACTTCGCAGTTGAAGACGCGAAGCTAGCCCTCAAACTTGTCAGGGAGAGACTCGGGGGCACACCCCTCTAAAACATGGATGAGACGCCTACAACCAGAGCTATCTCTAGGAAATAAGAGTAGCCCGTCACTTGCGTGGAAGACGGATGCCTCCCCAAAAACCGCGCAGGCAGTGGTATAGAGGGAGAGGAGAGCATCCCACACATGACCCCCCAAGCTCAGCCCGAGCAGCCGCCTAACAGTGCCGGGGTGAGTCTCAACGGGGGCAATGCCAGCCTCCCACAGGCACCATGCTATGCTGAGTCCCTTAGCGCTGAGCTCCCTCATACCGGGGAACCCGCCTGGCAGTAGGCGGGCGCCGAGGCGGCGGATGACCTCCCTTTCAGCAGCCCTAAACCCCCTATATGGTGGGTGGAGTGGGGCATCGATACCGACCGCTAGGGGGTTCCTGTTGAGGATCTCTAGGAGGGCCTGTTGGAGGCCGGACTCGCCTAGACCGCACTCGACTACATCGTGTCCATCGAATAAAGCCCAGGCCCAGCCCGTAGTCCCTTTCGGGGCGGGGTCTAGGCCTGCGAGGGTTAGTCTCCTCCCGGCTAGCCGCTTTAGCTTTAGGAGGATCTCGGGATCCCGCCACGGGATTGTTACTGTTCCTCGCCCTTTCTCTGGCCGATCACCCACTGATCTCCTCCCCAGTCCACGAGGTCTGCCTCCTCCTCTAGGAGCTGGGCGAGCCATTCTGGGACGGGCTTGGGGCGAGGGTGGTGTGGGAGGTACTTCTTGTATCGTACTGCTATGACGCCGTCGAATAGCTCCCTGAACTTTTTGAGGCTCTCTGCAACGCTCTCATCGGGGATACCTTCCATGCCGAAGAGTAGGTATGTCCAGATCTCGACGGGGAGGCCCCTCTCCCTAGCCTCCAACCTCAGGCGGGAGAGCCTGTACATTTCCTTGTCTGGCATCCCCTTCCTTAGAACTTCCTCCCTTATCCTCTCATCTGCTGTCTCAAAGCCTACCCTCACAATGAGCTTCTCAGGCCTGTAATAGTAGACCAGCGCCTCCAGGCCTGCCAGGGTGACGAACTCGCTCCTCTCCTCGACCTCGAACATCCTGCCCATGGCTATGGGGCGGAGCGCTTCGACCGTGTCGTAGGGGAGCTCGTGGAAGCTCCCGCCGTTGAACACGGCCACCCTCCTAATGCTCTCCCTTCCAAGTATCTCGAGGGCCTGTGATATTATCCTCCTGTTATCGTCCATTATCCTCGAAATGTTAGTGCTCTGCTCGAGTGCGAATGGGCAGAACGTGCACTTCCCCCAGCTGCACGGGTACCCCCTTAGTATGAGGACTAACCTGTCCCCAAGCCTGTCCTTGTACCGGAAAACGCCCAGCATAACCTATCAGGCCCCGGCAAAAGGTCGTTTGGGAGAGGACTAAAACTTGAGTATCACTGGTCTCGGCCTAGAGGGGAGGTGGAGCTAGGCGGGCTTCACCTTCTCCTTTAGTGTCCCGGTAAGTGTGGGGAGGCCTGTCGGTAGGCCTCCAATGTAGTTCTTTGCTAGCAGCACGCCGGCGTACACTAGTGGAGTGTCCGCTAGTGCTATGAGGAGCTTGACTATGTATTGGCCCAATATGATGGATCCCACTAGTGAGAGCGGTAGAGGCCCCCCTCCTAGGAAGTGTGGTAGTATTGAGAATGCTAGTGATATGAAGATCACAGTGTCTATGAGCTGGCTCACAGCTGTGGAGGCGTTATTCCTGAGCCATAACCACTTCCCCCTCGTCTTCACCTTCCACCAGTGGAAGGCCCACACGTCATGGTGCTGGCTTACGATGTAGGCCGTGAGGCTTGCCAGTATTATGTTTCCGCTCATCCCGATTACCTTAGAGAAAGACTGGTCATCAGCAGGGCTCCAGGCCACAGCTTTAAGATTGAGCGCGAATAGGGCGTACCCCAAGACGATCAGCTGTGTAACGAACCCTATCCTAACGGCCAGGTTGGCGGCCTTCCTGCCGTAGAGCTCGCTTATAATGTCTGTGAACGTGAATGTCAGCGCATAGGCCAGCACAGCTGCGGGGGCCGCTAGGTTTATGCTCCCGACCTTGCCCATGGCGAATATCTTGCTGGCTAGGAAGTTGCTGGCGGTCAGGCTTGCGACGAACATCATAGTAAGTGCAACATATACTTTAGTCTGCTTGTCAAGCTCTGCCTCCTTCCACGCCATCCAGGCCACCCCATCCTTGTTATACCGTAGAGCCCTTTTCAGCCGCCGGGGTGGAGAAGGTGTCCGCGGGCCAGGCTTTTAACGTCTACGCTGGATCCATTGTCGGCCCAAATTATGGATTATAACCTGCGGGCTCCTGCCACGGTATTGGAGGGGTGCTACAAGCATGGCTACGGTAGTGGATCTTAGGCTTAAGCGGTTCGTTGACAGGGCCATCTCGGAGTATAATAGGTATAGGAGCCCGGAGAGCACTGCGAAACTCCTGAGGATTGAGGGTGACAAGGTAATAATTAGGTTTGAGGGCCCCTTCTGCGCTACCTGCGGGATCAATGACTGGGTGGAGGATATGAAGTTCGTCATGGAGGATCTAGGGGCAGAGGTCGTGCTGGAGGAGATCATCGAGCCTGACGAGCTCCTCCCGGATGAGGACTGGAGGATCGGGGTGTTCCGAATCATACGCCTCCCCAGAGAAGGGGGTGAGAGGGGTGACCAGTGAGAGGGTAAGACAGGAGAGACCATACTGCCCCCGTGTGGTGTGGGACGGGAGCGATATGGACTGGGTTGAGCCGAGGAGGTGCCGGCTATACCTTAGGGGTGTAGGGTGGGACTACACGGCTGAGTGGCCGTTCAATGAGGCCCACGAGAAGATCATAAACTACTACCGCCCCTCGAGGAGATACGCTATAGGCCTGTTCATCCCGTGCTCATACGGAAAACCATACAGCCAGAGCTATATCCACTACATGGTGAGGAGGGCCATTGCAGACCTCCTACGGGAAGGACTGGTACATGAGATCATACTGACAAACGCCGGCGTAGTCCCGAGGGAGCTAGACGAGATGTGGCCCTACTCCGCATACGACTGGAACCCGGCACAGGAGACCCCCGAGGTCAAGCAGTGTTACAGGATTGTGTTGAAGGAGAGGATAATAGACTATGTTAAGAGGTTCGCAGACTACTATGAGGGCTTCGCCGCATACCTAAGATGGGACAGCGACAGCTGGCAGGCCCTACAGGAGGCTGCAAAGGATCTCGGGATAAAGGTCAGGAACCTGGCACCCCACAGCGTGCCGGAAAGGGAAGTTGAGGAGGCGGGCCTCGGCCTAGGCTACGATGAAGACCACGATATCATACTGATAACCCCGACCGCCCTAATGAGCCTGAGGACAGGCCTCATGGAGCTCCTGAAAAGAGAATAAGGGGTGACGTTCATAGGATGAGGAGGGAGCCCGTCTCCAGGCTGGAAACTATAACATCGAGCCCCGCCCTAGTAGCCCTGTGGGCCGGTATGCAATGCTTACACGGGTCTCCAAGCTCTACCTTATCGTCCCGAACCCGGTAGGCGCCTCCGACGGGTGACCTTATCAGTGCGGGAACCCCTCCCTCGGGCCTTGGTAGCCCGAACTTCTCCAGGGTCTTTGAGATCTTCTTGTACGTCTTCCTCAGCTCCCTCTCGTCGACATGGCTTCCCCGCTCTCTAGCAATTGATAGGAGGTAGATCGTTGAGAGGAGGGAGGCGCTCCTATACTCCTCCGTGTAACTGTATAGTGGGAGGAGGACTAGTTTGAGGCTCCTCTCAACCCTATCCCACTCCACAACGGCGAGATGCGGCCTGGGGGTTTCTCCCTCCATGTAGTCCTCTGGCGCGGGGTGTAAGGCCTCAACAACAACGGTCTCAGAGGCTAGCGACTCCCCCACATAGCCAGTCGCACCTAGTGTGACCTCCACCTTGGACAGCTCGGGGGCCAGGGTTGAGTCCACATACCATGGGGCCGGCTCTCCCCCCTCGACCGGTTTAAGGTCTAACGGGTGGACGAGGCCCCAGCTTAGCAGCCTGTCTCCCCTCTCGTCTACCGGGACGATGCTGTTGTTGATCCCGCATAGCTCCAGGCCCTCAGCGGCTCTTGGGCGTGCTGTTAGTCTTTGATAGGTGAAGAGGGAGATCATCTCAGCGTCCGGCACGCTCGTCGGGTCGCACGACCCAACAATCTTACCCTTAGTGTAGTGGTGTAGCCTGTACTGCGTGTATCGTGGGCCTGTCTCCAGCACGTATATGTTGTCCTCGTCCACGCTCCCCTCCCCGTTGTACTCTAGGACGAGCATGTCCCCGGGCGTGTAAAGAATCCTTGAGGCCCTCCCAGGGCCTAGGTCTAGGTAGCTGTTGAGCAGCCCGGGCAGGAAGCGGAGCGGCCTATAGCATGTAGTGTGCCTCCTCAGCCTCGACAGTATGCTGGGATGCCACCCAGGACACCGGGGTCTTAGAGGAGTCGTCATACCCTAGCACCTCCCGGATAGCCCAACAAGTGGGTGTAGAGGGGTTTATAGAGCGGATCACCGGGGGATCTATGGGTACCCGTAAATAGCCTGGAAACAATACCCTTGAAGGGGCGGGTGAGCAGTATGGTCTACATAGCGCTCCCCGACGTCAGCGAGGGCAGGCTTACAGGTATCCTCGTTAGGAGGGCCGCGGAGAGGATTGCGGACGCTGCGGAGGCAGACGTGGCGATCGCAGGCGGTGGCCCCGCTGGGCTCACACTAGCGTGGCTCCTCTCAGAGGCGGGGTTGAAAGTCACACTAGTAGAGCACTACCTCGGCCTCGGTGGGGGGTTGAGGGGCGGTAGCAGCCTCTTACCTGCGATACTGGTCGAGGAGGGCATACCTAGGAAACTCCTAGAGCAGGCAGGCGTCAAACTCGAGCCCGTGGAGGGCGTAGGAGAGCTATACCTGGCAGACCCTGTGGAGGTGACAGTCAAGCTGGCCCACAGGGCCGTATCCTCGGGTGCTAGGGTTCTAGTGGGCTGGCATGTGGAGGATCTCATAGTTAGGGGCCCACATGACAACCCTAAGGTTAGGGGCCTAGTAGTCGTACTCTCCCCCACCGTGGAGGCGGGGTGGCACGTCGACCCCATATACATCCAGGCGAGGGCCACGGTGGACGCAACGGGCCACGACGGACACCTGCTGAGGATACTTGAGAAGAGGTTCCCCGGCCTCATCAGCGTCCCCGGGATGAGCAGTATGAACGTGTGGGAGGGTGAGAAGGAGGTCGTCGAGAATACAGGGAAGATCATAGATGGCCTCTACGTCACGGGAATGAGCGTGGCGGAGGCCCACAACACGTATAGGATGGGCCCCGTATTCGGGGGCATGCTCGCAAGCGCTGCGAAGCTCGCAGAGATAATAAAGAGAGACCTCTCCCAATAGAAAATAAACGGGGCTGTGAGCTGACCGCCAGTGACCGAGCCCCCATGGGGTAGTCGGGGCTGTGAGGCCATCACTTTCAGCGGGGCGAGCCCCTCAACGCTTCTTCCTGCATCATTGCAACCTTTTCAGCCTCAGCAACAGGATCCCGTGAGAGTGCTATCATCCTCCCAACGATCTCATAGTCAGCCCCAGCACGTAGGGCATCTCCAGGCCTAGCGCCCTGGGCCCCCACTCCAGGTGCTAGGATCACGACACCCCTGCCCAGCCTCTCCCTTATAACGCGTACCATGTCAGGCCTAGTCGCTGGCGCCACGACACCCCAGGGCTTGACCCGCCTGACAACATCTAGGATCCTGTCGATGCAGGGGTCTATAACCTCCCTACTACCCTCGTGGCTCATTGAGGCTACGAGTATGAGCCTCTTAGCCTCCCCCTCCAGCCACCTCTTAAGGTCTCTGAGGGCCCCCTCAGTGCCGATGAAGGCGTGCGCTATTACGGCGTCCACCCACTTAATTATCGGTGTTAGGGTCTCCCTCATCACATACGATATATCAGCGAGCTTAAGGTCAGCGATCTGCAGCGCCTCAGGGCAGGTGTCGTGTGCTGCTTCTACAACACCTCTACCTCCCCACACAATGTTGGGCCAGCCTATCTTGAACCCCGCCGCGACACCGCAAAGTTTGCCGACAAGCTCCCTTATCTTAAGAGTGTCCCCTCTCAGCGAGTCTAGAGCTACAATCAGCCTCGGAGCCACGCTCCTCACCCTCAGCGTATCAGCTGTTCCCGCCGAATTTTACTGTGGCATAGATCACGGCCAGATAATCAACACTCAAAGCAGTCCTCGCCCTGGTCGGCTCTGTTTGGTAGTATATAGTAAGACTTATATTGTGATACGACTTACAGTTAGAAATCGATTCGAAATGAGAGGTGTTTCATATGGCTAGGAGGAACGTAGAGCTAATCCGGAAAGCCGGGATCGATGTGGAGAAGCTGATAGACATGCTCGTCAGGGCGGCCTCAGCAGAGTTCACAACATACTACTACTACACCATCCTGAGGATGCACGCCGCAGGCCTCGAGGGTGAGGCTATAAAGGAGATCGTCGAGGACGCACGCATTGAGGACAGGAACCACTTCGAGGCCCTAGCGGTCAGGATATACGAGCTAGGCGGGGAACTACCAAACGACATAAGGGAGTTCGCAAACATGGCAGCATGCAGCGACGCAAAACTACCCAGCGAGCCAACAATAGAGAACCTCCTAAAAGTCCTACTCGACGCTGAGAGGTGTGCAGTGGGAGTCTACACTGAGATACTCAACTACGTCCAGGGCAAGGACCACAGGACATACGACCTAGCCCTAGCAATACTCCACGAGGAAATAGAGCACGAGGCCTGGTTCGAAGAGCTCCTAACAGGGAAGCCGAGCGGCCACTTCAGGAGGAGGGCCCCAGGGGAGAGCCCCTACGTATCCAAGTTCCTTAAGACCTAGGCCTCCTCCGCCCACTCGGGAGTGTGAAGCATTTCAGGGTCTATTTCCTCCCCACCCTCTAAGACTATTGACTTTATTTTCCCAAGCCTCTGCCTCTTATTGTTGTACGCGTAGACCTCATCATCCCCCTCGTCCTGGATCAGTATGTGCTTCCCGCTACAGAAGGGGAACGTCTCTGAGAGGCCGCATGTGCAAACCATTATATGGCTCCCATCACTCAACTTGACAAGCCTTGGCCCCTTCCCCTTGAAGAGTACTAGCCTCGCCATTAACATCACCCATATGGGTTCGTACCCGTAAAAGGCCTGGCTCGCCCTCATATAGGCGGGTCTATACCCCGGGGCCTAGATTGTCATCTTTCCCGCAATCCGCACTCTAAGCCTGCTCGTGTCCCTCAGCCAGTAGAGGCTCGGCTCTACCCGCTTTGTCGGCCTTGGGCCTTTCAAGAGGATCTCGTACCCTGTCACCCTCACCAGTTTATACCGTTTCAAGCCCAGGATCTCGAGGGCCTCCTCCACCTCCTCGGGTGAGGGGGTAGGCGGTTGCGTGTAGCATGGGCCGTAACGGCACATGTTACATGGGAGTGAGTGGCTCACCGTGTTGGCAGCGCAGGCCGTGGGGTAGACCTTGAAACCCATCCTCCTAGCCTCGGCGGCGATCGCCTCCTTCAACGTGCTCGCCCTCAGGGTTACCTGCTCCCTCCTAGACCGGGGCACCCGTGGTATTAGTTGAGCTGGCACAGGGAACCCAGCGTGTTCCAGTACCATGAGGATCCTCGTAGTAACCCTAAGGCTACCCAGTACTACCTCCCTCACACCGGCCTCCCACGCCATCCTCAGTATAGTAGAGGCCTGCCTGTCCGTCACCCCGGGGATAATGGGCCTCATGAAGAGGGCGACCCTCAAACCCCTCCTCGCAGCCCAGCCCGCGTAGAGGATCCGATCCTCAGCTGGTGGGGCCCTGGGCTCGAGGATGCGTGCCTCCCTCCCGACTGCTGAGACTGATACTAGGACGCTCAGGTTGGGATCTCCCCTCATGAGACCCTCGACGACGGCTCCTATGAGCAGGGACTTTGTTGAGACCTGGCTTGGGAGCCTCAGGTAGCGGTACACTGTGCTTATCAGCCTAACACTCCTATCCAGCACCTCGTGGAGGAAGGGCTCCGTAACGCTACCATAGGCGGCGAAGGTGTGGCCTGGGACGACGTAGGGGTTCAACGCTATTGCGAGGGCCTGCTCCTCCACGGTGAGCGGGTACGGCTCGGGGCTGGCTGGGAAGCCCATGTCATAGATGTAGCAGTATATGCACCCATAACTGCAGCCGTAGCCAGTGTGTATTGTGAGGCCGCAGGGCCTGGGCTTCCTCCGGGAGTGGTGGTCTCTCCTAGCCCTCTCAACCCCCTCCCCTCCCACCGTTGAGGAGAGCTCCTCCACCGCCTCCTCCTTGACGCGCCGCGCCCACTCGATCCGTTTGACCAGTGACATCCGCTGGAACGGTAGCGGTTGTGGCTGCATGGCTACACCTGTCCCCCATTGACCTTGGAGGGCCGGGAGAACGTTAATGTTAATGTCCTAGAAGGGCTCACCGGGCACCCTTTGGTGCGTGGATGGTGGCGTTTGAGGGGGAGCTACTGCTGGGGCTGACAATATTCCTAGTCAGCGTAGGCCTGATAGTGTCGAGGGTGGTCGACGAGGTCTCAGCAGCACTGCTCGGCGTTGTCGCGATGATCATACTCTTGAAGGGCTACACGGTCGAGGAGGCCTTCGGGTATATTGACTGGGACATCATCGCTATCCTCCTCGGGATGTGGATTATAACCGGGTACATGATAAAGGCGGGACTTGCCGAGTGGACTGTCGGGAAGCTCCTCCACGTAACCCGCGACTACCGGATCATCATAGTCCTCCTGGCAATAGCCAGCGGCTTCCTCAGCATCCTGGTCGATAACGTCATAGTAATACTCATATTCGGCAGTGTCGCCGCCAAACTGGCGAAGGATGCTGGGGGGAGCATTGCTAAGGCCATAATCCTTGTCGGTCTAAGCGCTAACTTCATGGGCACAGCACTCCTGATGGGAGACCTCCCGCCACAGCTCCTCCACAGCGTCGCGGGGATGGAGTTCCTCGACTTCATAGTATGGCGTGGGGCTCCGAGCAGCTTCCCCCTCCTCACTCTGACCTTCCTCGCAGTCATATACCTGTACTATAAGACGGTTATGAGCTCGGAGCCCTCGGAGGAGGTCGAGGAGGAGTACGGTGAGAACGTCGACAGGCTCCTACTAGCGGTGAGCAGCGCCTTCTTCACCGCCACCATAATCGGCATGGCGCTAAGGCCCAGGCTCGGGGTGCCCCTAGGCTTCATAACCGTTACGGGCGCGGCGCTCCTCTCAATAACGGTCGAGGCCCTCCGACTCAGGGTGAAGAGGCTCCCCTCCTTCAAGGAGATCATAGAGGACGTGGAGTGGAGGGCACTCCTATTCTATGCGAGCCTATTCAGCCTAGTAGGAGGGCTAGAAGCGTCCGGGGCCCTAGAGGCGGCAGCGAAGGGTATGTTGAACGCTTTGAAAGGTGGGGTTTTTGAGGGATACACTACCTCGTTCTGGACTGTAGCACTGCTCAGCACATTCGTAGAGCATGACGCCCTCCTCATAACATTCCTATACCTCATGAAGGAGGTCGCCCACAGCCTCCCCTACCACGTGGAGATCCTATACTGGGGGATGGCCTGGAGCGCGACTCTAGCGAGCAACCTGACCACAGCGGCCGCTCCCGCCCTGTATGTTGCGGTAACCCTCGTGGAGAAGGAGACGGGAGAGAAGCTGAGGGGGTCGCAGTTCATAAGGCTTAGTGCCCCCTTCGTAGTGTTCTCACTCGTGATACACTACCTGTTGACCGCTATCTTATGGCTCCCACTAGTCTCCTAAGATCAGCTTCTCACAGCGTGGGCAGTCCACACGGTAGACTGTTATCCTGACGATATCGTCCCTCTTTAGGATCTCTTTAAGGGGCTCCTCCTCCCCCACGATCCTCCCCTCTATACCGCTAGGGCTGAGGTGGAGTACCCTCTTCACCCTCCCCGCCTTTACGAATATGTTGTACATGCCCCCGTCCCTGGTTATGAGGGCCACCCTGAAGAGCGACCCCTGGTTCCTCCTGCTAAGGTTCCGGGCCCTGCGGAGGGCGTCTGAGGGGGTTTTCGCAGTGAAGAGTAGTCTGGATGCTACGATGACCTCGGACAGTAGTAGGCCTATCTGTATCCCGTCCATACTCTCGAGGGCCGTGGGAGAAGGCTTCTCCACCCTCTTCTTGGCTTCCCCGCTCATCTCAGCTATCTTCTCGGGGCTCATGGGCCTCGAGAACTTGTACCTTCCGAGCTCTTTTTCGCCCCCCTTAAATGATAGAACCTCCACGAGCGCCATGGTCTCCGTGTCACTCATTATCTGGGACAGGATCTCGAGGCACCTGTCACCCTGGAAGGAGCCCTCTCCCGTCTCCACGCAGGCTCCTAGGAGGCTGTCGCCCCTCGCCCAGATCACGACAAGCACGGGCTCCCCTCTAACGTAGGCGTAGAACCTCAAGAGGGCAGGCTCCAACCTCTCCGCTTTTAGCTTGGAAAGGAGGGTGGATAGTTGCTTGTAGACCGGTATGCCGCTCGTTAGCATGTCGACTAGTCTCGTCTCATATTGTGGTAGTGTACACCTCTCCTTCAACATTAGCTATACCCGCTCCAGAGGTTCCAGGCTATCTGTGTATATTCCCGCCCCGGGAAATATATAGATGGGGGCGGCAGACAAATATTGCCCCACTCAAATGCTTAGGGTATAGCATGTTTTTAACTTATCTCAGGGTCTGGTGGCATGGAGGGTGCGCCGGTATGCCTGCATACTTGAAGATCTCTGGGTCAACATACCTTGTCAAGGGGAGCCCCTCGAGCATAGTCTACGTGGACGATGAGGCTGTATACATTGTCGACCCAGGACATGGAGGGGGCAAGGTCAAGAGCCTCAACAAGACCATCAAAGACCTCCGCGGGGATAGACGGGTCATAGCGGTTGTAACCCACTACCACAGCGACCACCTAGAAGCCATAGCCAGGAAGCCTGCCCTCTACGACGAGGTCATAGCAAGCGCCCAGGACGCCTCGGGGGTGGAGGATCCCACCCTAAGGATCACAGCCACCTTCGGCTACCCACTACCCCCAGACACCCCGTTCCTACCCTTCAGAGCACCACCAGTAAGAGTATCAAGAGTCATAAGGCCGGGCGATAGCATAGGCCCCCTAAAAACAATACACCTACCAGGCCACACCCCGGGGCAGATAGGAGTCTTAACACCAGACGGAGTCCTATACGCTGCAGACGCAGTCTTCGGGAGCAAGGTATTGGAAAGGTACCAGCTCCCCTACCACCTAAACCCGTGCAAGGCCCTAGAAACTCTAGAGTCGTTGAAAGAGGTCGAATGGGAAGCCCTAGTCCCAGGGCACGGCCCAATCATGAAAAGGGAGGAAGCCATCACCACTATAGAGGCGAACATCCAAGCGATAAGGAGACTACTGGACTCCGTAGTGGAGACCCTAAAAACGAGGGGTAGGTTGAGGGCGGCGGAGGTCACGAGACTACTAGTCGACCCGGAAAGGGCCGGGGGCCCGGGGATGTACATGCTCTTAGAACAGACAGTAAGGGGGGTTCTAGCATGCCTCACAAAGGATGGAAGGGTTAGGCCTTCCCTCGACGGGGAGGGGCTCACGTGGGAGGCCCCCTAGGGCTACCGCTCCAGCAATACTCCCTCTCAGCCCTCTCCCGGGAGATCTTCTCATCCATCAAGTCCTTCAACACGAGATCCCTACTCCTCTCACACGGATCACCATACCCTCCCCCACCAGGCGTCTTAACTATGACCTCATCGCCCCTGCCCACGACCCTCGTAGCTTTACATGGGAGCCTCTCAACCCTCCCGTCTTCCCTCTTAAGGAGGTATAGGGCGGGTGGCGCGGGGCGGCCCCCATGTAGGCCCCAAGGCCTAGTGCTGCACCTCTCACCGACTACGGTTAAAACCGCCTTCTCGGATAAGATCTTGAGGGCCCTCACAACCCCGAGCCCTCCCCTCCACTTCCCGGGGCCCTCGCTGTCGGGCCTCAGCTCATACTTTGTGAACAGTACGGGGTACTCCTGCTCAAGCCTCTCTATGGGCGTGTTCAGGGTGTTGGTCATGTTGGTGTGCACCCCGTCCATGCCGTCCCCCCAAGGCCCTGCTCCCTGGCCGCAGGCTATTGTCTCGTAGAAGGCCCAACCCTCTCCCCCTAGCATTAGGTTCGTCATGCTCCCACAGCTTGCCGCGGGAACCCTGTCTGGCAGGGCTTGGTGGAGTGCCTTGTGTACCACATCAACTATCCTCTGACTAGTCTCAGTGTTCCCCGCCGCTACAGGAGCGGGTGGGCGGGGGTTTAGGAGAGTTCCCGGCGGTGCATAGACCTTTACCGCCCTGAAGAAGCCGTGGTTCACGGGCATCTCCGGGTCTATGACCGTTTTAAGGGCGAAGGTGGATGCCGCCACAGTCACTCCAAGTACCGCGTTGATCGGCTCCTCAACCTGGGGGTCTGTCCCGGTGTAGTCAGCCTCCACTCCACCCCCAGATATTGTTACCTTAACCTTTATCCTCCTCAGTGAGCCGTCCTGGAGCTCCACGTAGTCCTCAGCCTCCCACGACCCCTCCACGCCGAGGTCTCGTATAGTGTTCCTAGTATACCTCTCAGTATAGTCTAGGATCCACCGCCACGCCTCGACAAGCACCTCTCCACCATACTTTTCCGCAAGTTCCCTGACCCTTCTAGCACCGACCTCGAGGGAGGAGAGCTGGGCCCTCAGGTCTCCCTCAAATATTTCGGGAGTCCTCACATTAGCCCTTAACACGTCAAGGAGCCACCTGTTCAGCCGCCCCTCCTCCACGAGTTTGACCGGGGGGATCACGAGCCCCTCCTGTATGAGCTCCCTAGCCCCACCGATGCTCCCGGGGACAGCACCTCCTACATCGACGTAGTGTGCCTTGCTGGCAACGAGTGCTACGAGACTGTCCTGGTGGTAGACGGGTTTGATCATGAGGACGTCGTTGAGGTGGGTTCCCGCTATGTACGGGTCATTCGTTACTAGGACATCGCCGGGCCCGAGGTCTTCCCCTGCCCTCCTCAACTCTTTGAGAGCGTTCTCCACCCCCACGGCCATGCTCCCGATATGCACTGGTATATGCTCCGCCTGAGCCACCAGCTCTCCCCATGGGGCGAGGACTGCGCATGAGTGGTCGTGCCTGTCCTTAATGTTGGGGCTGAACGCGGTGTTCCTCAACACTACACCCATCTCCTCGCTGATATATGCTGCCGCTCCCCGGATGACCTCCAGTGTTAGCCTGTCCACCACCTTAGCCCACCTCGATTACGACCTCACCCAGTCCACCAACACGCACTGCTTTGCGTGGTGGGACTAGTATGGTAGTGTCCTCCGCCTCAATCACCATTGGGCCCCTGGAGGTGTAGCCTTTGGGGAAGCTCTCCCTCTTCACGACCTCAGCCTCAAACCAGCCCTCCCTGAACAGCACCTCCCTCTTACTGGTATGGGCCTCGACGCCTGTTGGCGGGCGTAGCCTGGGTTTCTCAACCCTGCCAATGGCCTCAAGCCTAGCCAAAGCCAAAACGATGGGGCTTCGATGGGTGTAGCCGTACCTTGACCTGTGGGCCTCCTCGAAAGCCCTGGCCGCCGCCTCAGGGGTTCCAGGGTAGGGTATGCGGAGTGTGTAGGCCTGGCCCTCATAGCGTGCCTCCACGTACCTGAGGAAGACCCTCCTCTCCCCTGGGACTCCCTCGGCTTCCAGCATCTTATCTGCCCTCTTCTCGAGATCTTGGAAGATCTGCTCGAGATCTCCTGGGCTCAGTTCGGAGGCCCTCCGGTTAATGGGGGCATGGAGGCTGTGCCTGTAGTCTGAGAACAAGAGTCCGAGAGCACTGAAGACCCCGGCATAGGGTGGTACGACCACTCTACCTACTCCAAGCTCCTCCGCTATCTCCACAGCGTGCAGGGGGCCTGCTCCTCCAAATGCGAACAGGGTGAACTCCCTAGGGTCTAGGCCCCTCTCAACGCTCACAAGCCTCAGGGCCCTAGCCATGAGGTTGTTAGCCAACCCCACCACTGCGAGCGCAGCCTCATACACGTCCATCCCGAGGGGGCCTGCGACCTTTTCTCGCAAGGCCTTCCAGGCGAGCTCCACACTTAGCTTAAGACCGCCTGCTAGCACGGTGGGGAGCCTCCCGAGGACTAGGTTAGCGTCGGTAACCGTAGGGTCGGAGCCGCCCTTCCCATAGCAGGCAGGCCCCGGGTCGGCCCCCGCACTTATAGGGCCTAGGCGGAGGGCCCCTCCGGGGTCTACCCATGCGATCGTCCCTCCCCCCGCACTTACCTCCGCGAGGTCGATGTGGGGGTATCTAACGGGGTACCCACTACCCGGCACGGGTCGGCCCATGTGCACCTTACCGCCCACCTCGAAGGAGCCTACCGTGAGCGGCTCCCCCTCTATGATGCTTGAGGCCTTCGCCGTGGTACCTCCCATATCGAAACCTAAGGCCCTATTTACGCCTAAGAGCATGGAGAGGTATGCGACCCCTACAGCCCCTGCCGCAGGCCCGCTCTCGATGAAGGCGGCGGGCATCCTAAGGGCGACCTCCACTCCTGAGAGGCCCCCATTACTCTGCATTACCAGGAGTACGCCCCTGAACCCTAGCCTCCTCAACCCATCCTGGAGCCTCTCGAGGTACGCTGCTAGTGTGGGGTGGAGGAGGGCGTTCACAACCGCAGTACTTGTCCTCTCATACTCGAGGGGCTGGGGATCGACCTCGCTACCCAGAACGACAACAGCCTCTGGACACTCCTCCCTAACGATTGAAGCTGCGAGCCTCTCGTGGGAGGGGTTTACGTAGGAGTGGAGGAACGAAACTACAAAGACCCTCACACCCTCACCGCAAAGGCGGGAAGCCCACCTCCTAACACTCTCAACATCTAGAGGCTCGAGCTCATCACCCGTAGAGAGGATCCTGCCCTTAACCCCGATCCTCCAACGCCTCGGAATGAGTGGAGGCGGCCTCCTAACCCTCGGGTTGTAGAGGCTAGGCCTGTTCTGCCTACCTATCTCAATAACATCCCTGAAACCCTCATTAGTGATGAGAGCCGCCCCCGGTACCTCGAGACCGACCTGGCCCAAGAAGAGGTTGGTACCGAGAGTAGTGGCATGGACTAAAACTTCCACCTGCCCGAGGTCGACCCCACCCCTCCTAATCCCCTCGAGCACGCCCTCCCAAGGCCTAAGGGGGGTAGTAGGGCTTTTCCAAGAGTAGACCTTGCCTATCCTAGGGTCATAGGCCACAAAGTCCGTAAAGGTACCCCCCACATCAACACCAAGTCGCACCATCCCCTTATACCCCAAGTTGAGCCAGGGCCTAAGGCATGATGTAATATTCCTATAAAGACTTTGGAGGAGTTGACCGTGGAGCACTAATTTCCCGGTTATGCTATAGTTTCAATAAATAGTATTATAACGGCGATTTTCTACCGCATGGAACAGTTAACGCAGGGATCTCGACCGCACCCCTGAACTCGAGGCCTCTGATCTTACCGCAGATCTTCATGCGATTCTCCATCCCAAGATAGAATTCTACCCAACGGGCGTGGGCGGTGCCTATGGCGTAAGGGTGTAGTGTACACTTCCAGTCTGGATCCAGTGAT
>WAOT01000002.1 GCA_015521115.1 Desulfurococcales archaeon | reverse complement strand
GTTGGGGTATTTATGTTTTTGTACGAAATCTGGTAATGGTGCAAACAATTGCTTATCATAGTTTTCGTACTGGGATCTAAGGGTTTATAAGCCAGGCGAAGAAATAGAAACACACAGAACCAGGCAGTTTGAAACAAGCAAAACTAAGATTGGCCAGCTTCTCGATAGCCTCCTGCTCAATCTGTGGTTTGAAACAAGCAAAACTAAGATTAATCTCAACCTTATCTAGCGAAACATGAATTCCAGTTTGAAACAAGCAAAACTAAGATTGGATTTCCTTTAGCTCTACTATTAGGTCTTCGTTTGAAACAAGCAAAACTAAGATTTGTATATTGTCTGGGCTGGGTTGGAGGCGTTTACAGTTTGAAACAAGCAAAACTAAGATCAATACCGAGCTCCTCGTCAAGAAACGCTAGCTTGGTTTGAAACAAGCAAAACTAAGATATTGATCTATAGGGTATAAGTAGTGGTATGATAGTTTGAAACAAGCAAAACTAAGATCCGTGCCTACGGTGGTGTGGTGGTAAGGGTGCGGTTTGAAACAAGCAAAACTAAGATAAAAAGTTGAAAATCGTTGATAATAACGTATAGTTTGAAACAAGCAAAACTAAGATCCGTGGGGTATTTTAGTCTGGTGTCGTTATGTGGTTTGAAACAAGCAAAACTAAGATTCATATATGCTACAACCGTTAGATATGTTAGTTTGAAACAAGCAAAACTAAGATGAGGTGCGGTTTGAAGACGCCTGTTCAACGCGTGTTTGAAACAAGCAAAACTAAGATGACACCTCTCTTCGCCCTCGTTCTCACTTCCTAGTTTGAAACAAGCAAAACTAAGATACGCCACCCGCTACCACGTCCACACCGTAGTGGCCGGTTTGAAACAAGCAAAACTAAGATATGTAGCTGTCCGGTAGTATGAGCACCTGCTCGGTTTGAAACAAGCAAAACTAAGATTCTTTGACTCCTCCAGCTAGGGGCTTGATAGACTGTTTGAAACAAGCAAAACTAAGATGCGTCAACATAGACGATGTTCGCCCTTTCGGTGTAGTTAGTTTGAAACAAGCAAAACTAAGATATAAAAGACTATGACATAGCAGAGGTCGAGCAAATGTTTGAAACAAGCAAAACTAAGATTGAAGTAGTCCTCGCTTAGCTCATAGTTTAGTTTGAAACAAGCAAAACTAAGATTACCTGGAATATATGCTTTGAGGTTCTTCTGGAAGGTTTGAAACAAGCAAAACTAAGAGACTCTAACGTGGAACACGGGTTTACCCTTGTAGTTATGTTTGAAACAAGCAAAACTAAGAGGGGCCCACTCCTCTATGACCTCGTCTGTTATCACGTTCAAAACAAGTAAAACTATGAGTGCTGTTAGTAGGCCTGAGAGTGCTCTCGTGTTGGGACAGCAAAACTGAGTAGCTTGTGTATTACTAGTTGCAACTATCTGAATTGTTCGAAACAGGTAGGACTGGGTTAGGGGTGGGTGTCATGGTCGGTTGTTGAGGTTAGTGGGGTGGAGGTTATGGTGTTTTCCTTTTCGTTAGTTTTCTTGTTAGTTTTTTGAGGAGTGGGTGTCCTATTATCATTGTTTCGGGGTTTAATAGGTGTGATGCTATTATTGTCCATGTGATTGCGTGGGCTGCGAGTGCTGTTAGTGCTAGGGCTGCTGTTAGTGTTCTGCCTAGGGCTGCCGTGTATGTTGCTATGCCTAGTAGCCAGTAGGGGTCTACTGCTAGTGCTATTGCCACTGTTCGGGGTAGTGTGGTGGGGTCTAGGCCGAAGAAGAGGGGGAATAGGGGGATTAGTAGTATGAATATCGTGTAGTTTACCGCCATCTGGCTCCCTCTCACGTCCTGTGCTTGGGATCCTATGATGAAGCCGATCACTGTGGTGGTGTATATTGCTAGGGCTAGGCCTGCCGCTATCACACCGTAGAGGCTGTGGGGTATGGTTATCGTGAATGCCTGTGTGGCCTCCTGCCCTGTCTGTGTGGCGAAGGCCTTCGATGTCATGTACATGTATATGATGAACCCCGCGGTGTAGCTCGCCACACCGCCCAGGGCTAGGGCTGTGACTGCGGTGAGCTTGCCGAGTAGGAGGTCTCTCCTTCTGACTGGGAGAGTGAAGAGCTTCTCCAGGGTCTTGGCCTCCTTCTCCACTCCAAAGCTTATCGCAGCCACCTGCGCGCTAGCTATAGCTGTCATGAGGACTGCGAGGGGCACTGCCAGCCCCACTCCCAGGGTTAGCCCCAGGATCTGCTGGTAGCCTGTAAGCTCCCCCCGGTAGTAGTATTTGACCTCTACGTTCACAGGGTTGTAGAGGAACTCCGCTGACACGTTGGGGAGAACCTGCCTCAGCTTTTCCGCTACTGCAGCCCTTGCAGCCTCCTCTACTGCTTGCTCCACCGCCATTGGCTTGTTGAGCTCTATGAACCCTATTGAGTGGGGCTTGTAGATGAGGGTCACGCCGGCCACCTGGCCCGTCGAGATCTTCTCCTCGAACCCCTCATGGACTACGAGTACGGTGTCATAGCCCTGGCGTAGGAGGTTCTCGGGGCTAGCGGCTCCCACGATAGTGGCGTTGAGCGCCTTGGCCATGGACTCGAGTAGTGGAGGGGGCCTACCAGGCCCTTGGTACACTATTGCGATCCTAACAGGTGTAACTGCAGCCTCCTTGGCCTGCTGCCCTGCAGCACCTGCGGCTGCACCCATTATCAGGTACATTAGGAGGGGGCCTAGGAGTAGGCCGAAGAGGACGACCCTCTCCCTACTCAGCTCTTTCAACTCCTTCCTCGCCACAGTCCAGAGCTTAGAGGTCAAGCCTGGAGCACCCCTTCTTGGTGCTGCTTTACTGCATCTATGAAGGCCTCCTCTAGGTTGGCAGCGTTATACTCCCGCTTGAGATCCTCCGGTGAGCCTACCGCTATGACCCGGCCACTGGCTATGAAGGCGACCCTGTCGCAGAGGTATTCCACTTCCAGCATGTTATGGCTTGAGAGGAGTACGGAGGCTCCGGTTTCTTCTACGTAGTCTTTTATTGTCCGCCTCATCATGACACTATGATACACGTCTAACCCGCTGGTGGGCTCGTCTAGGACTGCGAGTTTTGGCCTGGTCATGAGGGTGGCCGCGAGGAGGAGCCTCCTCTTCATCCCCTTACTATAAGTCCCAGCCGGATCCCGGAGCCTATCACCCAGGCCTGAGACCTGGACTGCGTAGCTGACCATGTCCTCAGCCTCACTCTCATCCTCAGCGTAGACCTCTGCTATGAACTTGAGGAAATCTAGGCCGCTGAGGTGGCGGTAGACCCCCGCCTCCTCGGGGAGGTAGCTTATGATCTTCCTAACACGTATCCCGTCCCTGAAAGGGTCTAGGCCGTAAACATTTACACTCCCCCTGTCCGGGTGGAGGAGGCCGACAACTATCCTCAGGGTTGTAGTCTTTCCAGCGCCGTTGGGCCCTATGAGGCCGAAGATCTCGCCCCTACCGACTGTGAAGGAGACCCCCCTGAGGGCCTCCACCCCATCAAACCTTTTCCACAGGTCTGAGACTGTGAGGGCTTCTTCCAACACTATCACCGTTGTGCCGCGGGGTACATGCCAGGGTGTATTGTCCCTAACTGATCGCGTGTTTGAGGATTTCCTATAAGAGTTTAGCCTGTCAGCCGAGCATTGTGTCGAGCACCAGCATCACGATGAACCCTGTGAAGAAGGCCAGAGTCGCCTTACCCTCATGACCGCTACGGTGTGTCTCCGGTATTGCCTCGTGGCTCACAACATAGATCATGGCGCCGGCTCCAAACCCCATGGCCACCGGGAGCAGGACTGGTGAGTAGCCGACGAGTGCAGCCGGCACCGCTGTCAATATCTCGGAGGCGCCACTCATCCATGATATGGCGAGCGCCCTCGCTAAGCTGCCTGAGGTCGCATAGACCGGTATGGCGACTGCCAGGCCCTCAGGAATGTCCTGAATGCCGATAGCAAGCCCTATCACGATACCGTCACGTACACTATAGGCGCTGGCCGCCCCTATGGACAGCCCCTCAGGTAGGTTGTGGATTATTATTGCTAGCGCCACCAGCCATGCAGCCTTAACCTTAGTCCTCGCCCTCTCAGGCCCCTCAAACCCCTTCACAAAGTGCTCGTGCGGGACGAGCTCGTTCACTAGGTGGATTACGACCGCCCCGAGGACGAAGCCGGCAAGGGGCTTGCCCACACCGCTACTCTCAATGGCGGGGAGTAATAGGCTAGTGAACGCTGCAACTATCATAACACCACTACTAAACCCGAGCCCCAAGTCGATAACGGGAGCGAGCCTTTCCCTCCTCGAGGTGGGGCCGTGGATCAAGAGTACTCCGAAACCCCCAAGCCCCGTTAGAACCGCGGCTAAAGTGGACATTACGAGGGCAGTGATTACAGGGTTGCCACCCGACACGCTCTCCAAGTATGCTAGCGACCCGGCTCCCAATATCAGATCCCTCCAGACGAGTTTGCCCCTAGGAGCACCTCTTAGCGATCAAATTTAAACTTGGAACACGCCAAGCGGAGCACATTGCATACCGGCCTTCTATCAGTGCTCACTAACACGCCTCTTAACACTTAATCTAGACGCTACTCGCCAACACGTATCGGGAGGGCCTGCTTCCTAAGCCTTTTCAACACGGCCCTCTCAGCCACAATGATAACTGGGAGCGCTACGAGGAAGGAGGCTAGACCCCCAATAACACCATAGCCCCTGAAGAAAGTGCCCCATAATGCCATGCCCACGGCACCATATGCAAGAAAGGCTAGCATCACAGCAATACTATGCAGGGCCACAGCCCGGGGCTTCTCCTCAAGCTGGTAGACGATGTAGCCGGCCAATAGGAATACGATCGCTGCCAGGCCGGAAGCGGCCTCCAAGACCTCAACATGCCCTATAGCGAGAGATCCTGCTAGGGGGCTTCTGGGCGCTAGTGCAAAGAATATTATTGCAAGTGATAGGCCCACAGCGATAAGCAGCCTCCCCAGCACCCCGTGACCCCCGGTAGCCTAGGTTTACTTTGACGGTTAATTTCCCCATTGCTAATGCTATGCTATTAACACTATTGTTACACTGTTCAGGTTCGTCCCAGTCGGCCCAGTGATAACGGTTAACCCGAGGCTATCAAGCACCGTGTAGGAGTCGTGCAGCGCCAGGGCCTCCAGGAGCCCCCTCCTACCTCCAGGGGCTAGGCGGGAAATGCCGTTGAAGGTGATAGCACCGGCCGCAGGGCTCGAACCGTCTATTCCGTCTGTGTCCATGGAGAGTATACCTATACGCCCAGGCTGTAGGTCTGGCCTCCAGTAGTCTACTCTTAAAGCGAGTGAGAGGGCGAGCTCCGTGTTCCTCCCCCCTCTCCCCCCGGATCCTGGCGGGAGCGTCACGCTCGTCTCTCCACCTGCGATTAAAGCTGCCGGGGGCCTTATCGGGGTGCCCCGCTCAAGGATCTCGAGGGCAATGGATGCGAGGGCCTTGCCGACTTCGATACTTTCCCCCTCTAACCTGCTTGTGAGGATTAATGTGTTGAACCCGTCTGCCTCCAACTTCCTCTTTAGGCCTTCGAGTACATCAATGTTCGCCGCTACAAGCCTGTTATCGACCCGTTCGAAGACCGGGTCTCCAGGCTTCGGCGTCTCGGGTATTAGCCCCTTAGCCCCCTCCCTTAGCACCTTCATGACCCTCTCCGGCATCATATTGTCAAGCCCGTTGGCCTCTATTATAGTGAGTGCGTCCTGGAACGTTGTCGGGTCGGGGACTGTGGGGCCGCTCGCGATGAGGTCTAGCCTGTCCCCTGGGACGTCGCTCGCGTACAGCCCTATAACATTTGCAGGGTATGCCCTTGCAGCGAGCCTTCCACCCTTCACGCTGCTCAGGTGCTTTCTTATAGTGTTGATCTCGAGTATGCTTAAGCCGCTAGCTAGGAGCACCCTGTTAGCCTCAATAATATCCTCGAGAGTTAATCCTTCAAGGGGTTTTTCTACGAGCGCGCTCCCCCCTCCGCTCACGAGGGATAGTAGGGTCACCCCCCTACTCCTTGCAGTTTCCGCCCACTCGAGGACTGCCTCGGCGGCCTTAAGGCTCGCAGTGCTTGGTATGGGGTGGGTGCTCTCTAAGACCTCGAGGCCCTCAACCCTACAGACCTGCCCCCTCGGGACAACGATCACGCCCCCCTCGACAGAGCCGATACTTCTTAGAGCCCCATCAGCCATCTGGCAAGAGCCTTTGCCGAAGGCTACAACAACTGCCTCCCCTATCTCGGTCTCCCTTAGAGAGCTCTCGACCCTCAGGTCGAGCCTTGAGAGGCTCACTATACTGTCGACGAGGCGGGCGAGGTAGTTTACAGTAGATAGTAATTGTGAGGACAAAACAGGCTCCCCCGGGGTAGCGGGTTTAGACGCCTGCGTAATAGTCTAGCTCTGCGGGGCTCACCCACATTGCAAGCTTCTTAGTCTCCTCCCTCTTCATCTCAATATACTTCTCTAGCAGCTCCCTTGGCCATGCCCTTAGGAGCCACTCGTGGTCGCTCTCTAGCTCGTCTAGCGCCTCATCTAGGCTCCTCGGGAGTGTCTTGATCCCGAGCTGCCTCCTCTTCTCGGGGGTCATGAGGTAGACGTTCTCATCAACCGGGTCTCCCGGGTCGAGCTTCCTGTCAACACCGTCGAGGCCAGCGAGTATCACTGCGGAGAGGGCGAGGTACGGGTTCATGCTGGGGTCGGGGCTCCTGAACTCTATCCTCGCAGCGCTAGCCTTCCTATGGTAGGCTGGAACCCTTATGGCGGCGCTCCTGTTAGCCTTACTCCAGACCAGGTAGACTGGAGCCTCGAAGCCCGGTACCAGCCTCTTATAGCTGTTGACCGTGGGGCTCACGATAGCCGAGAGGGGCCTTGCGTGCTCTAATATGCCCGCTATAAAGCTCCTAGCAAACCCGCTTATCCCGGCGTACTCGTCAGACTCGTCGTAGAAGAGGTTCGTATCACCGCTCCAGATGCTCACGTGGACGTGGACACCGCTCCCGTTATCTCCTGTAATAGGCTTGGGCATGAAAGTGGCGACCTTACCCGATAGCGCAGCCTCAGTCTTTACCGCCTCCTTTATCAACTGTATCCTGTCAGCAGTCTCAACAGGGCTACCTGGCTGGAAGTTGAGCTCGTGCTGGCTGGCCCCCGCGACCTCGTGGTGGCTGACCTCAACCTTGATCCCATACTTCCTCGTCAAGGTTCTGATAATCCTGTACTTAACCTCCTCCCCAGCGTCATGGGGTGAAGGTACATAGTAGCCGTCCTTGAACGCCACCTTAAGGCCTCCCGCCTCACTCCACGGCGCCTTGTTGGCGATGATCTCGGAGTACTGTATGTGGGGCTCCAGCTTGACCTTTATCCCGTCGAATATGAAGTACTCGAGCTCGGCCGCCATCAGCGCCCTCAGACCTCTCTCCGCCAGGAGCTCCTCGACCCGCCTGGCCGCACCCCTGGGGTCTTGTGGGAGCCTCTCCCTTCCCCTGGGCTTATAGACGTCCGCTATGACCCTCCCAACACCCTCTTCGCAGAGATCCCCACACCAAGGGTAGGGGAGTATAGTCTTGGGGTCGGGCTTGAGGACGAGGTCGCTCTCGCTTATAGTGGTAAACCCCCTGACACTGCTCCCATCAAGTTTTCCAAGGCCCTCCTTGAAGGCCTTCTCGTCTAGGAGGCTTGAGTGTAGGAGTACCCTCCGGAAAGTCCCGAAGAGGTCGGTGAAGTATACGTAGTACCAGGAGTACTTTCCGACAGACATCCTTGTGACCCCGCTCTAGCTTCTGTTCAGGTTTAATGTTGTGGGGATAAATAAGAGTATGACTCCCACCCCGACCCGGGGGGAGAGGTGTTAACCGGGGGTTAACGGCTACCTGCTCAACTGCTTAATCGCCTCCTGTATCGCCCACCTTATATCGTCAAGCCCTGGCCTAACACCCTCAACCCTACCCCCTCTAAGGATGGCGTGGTTGAGGGCTAACAATGGGATCTTGAGGATGCTCGCGAGGGGGAGCATGCGGGCTAGGCCCAAGATCTCCTCCAAGCCCCTCTCACCACCATACCACTCCAGGGGTATAACCTCCCTGAGAACCTCCTTGATCGTGCTCCTAGAAGGCCTGCTCGCATCGACCACAAGGGAGAACTCGGCGACTAGCGTCCTACTAATCGCATCGAGAGATGAGACTGTAGCGACCACAACCGTCCTGAGCCCATCCCGAGTATAGTTGATTGCCCTAAGCCCGTGCTCTAACACTGCGGAAGCCGCCCTCGCCAGGCCGGGATCAGGTGACTCAGCACCGGCGATCTTGTCCAGGTCTAGGACAGCTATAACAAGGGGCCCTGTGGCACCGGACGGGCTAATAAACTCCCACAGGCTATTAACAGCCTCACTTGACCCAAGGGCAAACAATGAATCGGGCCGTATGACTCTAACATTCGCTATACCAATACTGTGGAGGGCGTAGACCACGGCTTCATCCACCAGGCTATCAACTCCCTTTACCACAAGTATGGATCTAGGCAAGTCATCCGGGTCTAAGCCCTGGGGAGGGGAGAGCGCGGATTCTACTATCTCCCTAACATGTCTAATACTCCTTTCGCTCTCAAGCAAGACCCTTAGTACTCTCTCAACTTTAGGTGTATAGGGGTGCGAATGTCCCCGTGTCCTGACTACTACCTGGGAACCTCTCTTCACGACAACCGGGCCCTCAGGTTTAACTTCTAGAACCTTGAGGTAGAGCACGTTATCTAGTACAGTCACAGGGACAGGCTCTCCTGCTATGAGGGGCTTATCGACGAGCTTCTTCTTTACATAATGTAGAAAGCCCTCATCGACCTCGATGTAATCACCTGCCGGTGCTAACACCACTATCTTGGCCGGCTTTACGCTGACCCGCTCTACCTCGACCTCCTCTCCCTCGGCCACTTCTAAGAGCTCTCTGGTGATGGCGGGCAAGTAGATCACTTGTTCTTCCGTCTCATCGAGCGCTGGCCAAATAGTACCCGAGACCGCGCGCCTACCCTTTCTCACAACCACTACGTCACCGGGCTCTAGCCCGACACGTTTTAGCACACTTAATGGGGCCCTGAACCGCTTGGGCGGGTCTCTGGAGGGTGAGTGTTTAACTGTGAATACTATTGCCTTGGGCTCCTCTCCAGCCACAATAATCCCCCGCCATGCATGGACTTCGGTGCCCTAGGGGAGGGCGCTGTAACGGTATGTATAACTATACTCTCTCATAATATATATGTTAATAAGGTCGGAAGGGTATACAGTCCTGTAAAAAAGGCTAGTAGGAGGGAGCGACCAGTATTCAAAAAGGCGGACGCCCCACCCGCATATGAGGGGTGCGCATGTATTGACAGCTGATATTACTGCCCTTATCCCGGCGGCAGGGCTTGGTACCAGAATGATCCCGGCAACCAAGGAGTTACCCAAGGAGATGCTCCCCGTCCCTTCTAACGGGCCTGGTAGTTCTCTAGTGTTTAAGCCCTTCATTCAGCTAGTATATGAGGCCCTCTACAATGCCGGTATCCGGGTCTTCGCCTTCGTAGTGGGCAGGGGGAAGAGGATACTCCAAGACCATTTCGTAGTGGATAATGGGCTCCTAGTCGAGCTGAGATCCCGTGGGAAGATGAAGGAGGCGTCGGCCTTAGAGGAGTTCTACGGCATGCTTGAAGACTCGACAATAATATGGGTCGACCAGCCGGAACCGAGGGGGCTTGGAGACGCTGTTAAGAGGGGCTTGAAGGCGGTGTCAACAGAGGCAGTCCTAGTCCACCTCGGCGACATACTACTCCACTCCAATAACGGCAGCCCACTGGAGAGGCTCATCCAGTCATTTAAGACTCTCGAGAGGTGTGATGCCCTCTTAGCCCTTGTCGAGGTCGAGAACCCTAAGAAGTATGGTGTAGCTGTACCGGGTTCAGAGCTCATCGATGACGTCTACGAGGTCACAGAGGTTATAGAGAAGCCTGAAGAGCCCCCCAGTAACCTGGCGATTAGCGGTGTATACGTCTTCAAGTCAGACCCTATAAGGGCCGCACTAGAGGAGGCCGGTATAAACCCTCGCACAGGCGAGCACGAACTGACTGATGCCATCCAAATCCTCACCCGGAAGGGGAGGGTCTGCGGTTACACGGTCAAAGGGGCTAACTATATTGACATAGGGAGGCCAGAGAGCTACATGGAGACCCTCAGGAGCCTAGGAGGGGGTGTTAGTGGTTGGTAAGAGACCCCTCTAAGCCCCTTAGGATGCCCCCAAGGATAAAGGTGCTGGAAGCCGCCGGCGCCATCGCGGACGGGAGAGTTATTATTGAGGAGAGCAACACGAGGATAAGAGCGACTGTCGTGGGCAGCGACGGTACGAGGAAGTACAGGGTCGTTGTCGAGAGATCGGGTAATAGGGAGATCCGTGTATATAGCACGGACAACGGTACAAGGTTCAGAGGGTATATCGGTTACCCCATAATAGCTGTCATGATGGTCTCAGGGCTCCTCCCCCGAAACAAGAAGATAGAGGAGGCCTTCAAGGATATTGAGTGGAGGAGACTCAACGAGACATACAAGAAGTACGCTACAGTTATGGAAATAGTGTTGAGGAGAGCGGAGACCCGGGGTGTGACCCGGGCGGAGGTCGAGAAGTATATAAACAGGGTTCTCAGGAATCTGGAGGGCCACAGGGTGATATACGATCCTGCTCTTGGAGGTATTGAGGCATTCCTATAAACCTAAATACTTACCTAGGATTACTTCAGATTATATAGTCGAGGTTCAGGTGTGTCCCTGTGGTTGAGTTACGTTGCGAGGAAGGATGCAGAATCGAAAACCTGAGCAGGCTGGGGGATAAGGGCTGGTAAGGTTGAAGCGTGAAAAGTCTGGAGCTGCTGCAATCTACCGTGAGTCTCTTAAGAGCGTTATTCTCAGGATCCTAGCCGAGGGCCCACGGCACGGCTATGACATTATGAAGAGGATTGAGGAGGTGACTATGGGTAGGTGGAGGAAGGCCGCTGGGACAATATATCCTCTCCTCGAGTCGATGAAGGAGGAGGGACTAATAGAGGTCGTTGAGGTCGTGGAGACAGGTGTGAGGGGGGGTAAGAGGGTGGTTTACGGCCTCACAGAGAAGGGGTGGAAGACTCTAGCCGATATCCTTGTGGATAAGGCTAAGGTTAAGCTGAGGTTCGTCGAGTGGATGCTCATAGAGGGCTCTAAGATCCTCCGCGAGAAGGGCCTCAAGGAGCCCGCCGATGAAATATGCAGGGTCGTGAGGGATGAAGTTAAGAGGCTCGAGGAGTGCATGGCGGACAAGTGCGGCTAGCCCGTGTTGTAGAGGAATAGGCTATAGTAGGGGTATCCCTCTAACCTCCTTAGAGCATTAATAGTCCTCTTGTTAGCTCTAGCTATTATCACAATAAACCCCCTATCCATAAGCTTATAGTGCCCTGACCTAGCGGCAGCCAGTACAGACCTATAGGCTCTAACGCCGAACGCCCCTTTAAAGGGCTCCCCGAAGTGAAGGGTCAGCCTCTTCGAGATCCTGTTCTCTACTCCCTCATCCTGTACTGCTACAGTTACGGCCTCCTGTCCCCCCAGCCATTTCGATGCCTTGTCTATAGTTTCAAATACTTCGGGCATGCAGTCTGAGAGCTGGGGGCATACCCTCTTGAGGCCGAAAACCTCCCTCGGAGCGTCCCCGCTGACAAGTTTTGGGGGGCTTGAGAGTATCTCGTCGATCCCCGTCTTCAGGAGCTGGTCTACCTCGTCAGACATCCACCCCTTCTCAGACGCTATCTTTGAGGCCGCTGAGAGTAGTTGTGAATACCTCCTAATCCCCTCCAGTTCTAGGGTTGAGAGCCGTATAACGGCCTGGAAGGCGTCCTCGTCGAGTACTTGGAGGGGTCTATGCTGGACTTCCAGGCTGGGCATGAGGACGAGGATCTCCCCCCTCTCAAAATTGACCTCCTCCCACTCTCCACATGCACCACTGTTGACGTCCACTCCTAGTACCTCTACTCTTACAGGCATGTGAGGGGGAGCTCCTCCAACAGCATTCCTGCAGCGGTAGTAGCGGGCATTGCCAGGAAGCCAGCCTGCCGGCGTCTTGGAGAGGCGTGGCCCTATCACCGTGTCACCGCTGACAGCCATACTCCAGGGTAGGATGTACTCCCCTGGTGTCAGACCAGCGCTCTCAAGACTCTTGGGGATGCGATACCCCTGGAGCCTAGTCGTTGTAACCCAGTAGTCAACGAGGCCTAGGGAGCGTAGGATATCTACCGCCCTGAGCGCCCGCACCTTCGAGGGGAACAGTTCCAGCGGGACTACTATAGTTGGCCAGCCGCCCGTCTTCCTCCTCAGGCTCTCGTGGAGGAGGATTATGGTGTTGTAGACTTGTAGTACCACGCTGGGGAGGACTCTCTGAGACTTTAGAAGTCTCTCCTTCTCCTTGAAGTCCAGCGGGTTGTAAAGGTGTAGTGCAACGCTTGGTAGACCGTCCCTCCCCGCTCTACCAGCTTCTTGATAGTAGTCCTCTACGCTATCGCTAGGCATGACATGGACTATCCACCTCACGTTCGGTATATCTACACCCATACCGAACGCCTTTGTGGCTACGACGACCTTCGGCCCCTTGCCCGTCTCGCTGGCCTCATATATGAGATCCTCCCTTCTCCTCCTCTCATTCTGTAGTAGTTGCCCGTGGTATGCTATGGCCTCGAGGCCCGCCATCCTAGATATGCTCTCGGCGAGCGCCTCCGCGTTAGCCCAGGGGTGCCTCTCACTCTTCACATACCCAGTAAACACTACACCAAGCCATGGCTTGGAGACGGTATCCGCCCATTCTCGGAGCTCCCTCATGACCCTGTATAGTGGTGGAAGCCTCTCCTCACCTCTCCCAACGGGCAGTACTGCGAAGCGTAGGTTAGACCTTACAGTGGGAAGCCTCAGTATCAGCCCCTTCCACCCGTCAGGAGGTGGGGTGCCACCATCAAGGTTGACCTCAAGCACACCGCTCTTAACCCCAACAGCCTCGAGAACCATCCTAGCTATCTCCCCCGGGGCGCTAGCTGTGAACAGTGCTAGATGGGGGGCACCTGGGGCGCCTCTGAGATCCGATATGAAACGGGCAGCATGAAGGTATGAGGGCCTGAAGCTGGCACCCCACTTCGCCACCGTGTGGGCCTCGTCGAGGACTACGAGGCTGGGCGGGCTGCTCGCTATTGTAAGGGTGAATGCGGGGTCAGAGAACCTCTCCGGGGTGACGTAGAGGAAGTCCAGGAGGCCGAGGGAGGCCGCCTCGAGTACGGCCCTCCTCCTCTCCCCCGAAACTGTCGCATCTATCCTCGCAGCAGCCAACCCCCTCCTGGTGAGGCCCTCAACCTGGTCTCTTATCAGCGCCCTCAATGGGCTTACAACCAGGACAGGGCCACCGTGTAGGCCCGAGATTATGAGCCCCCCGATCTGGAAGACTGCACTCTTACCGCTGCCAGTGGGGAATACAGCCATTACGGGCCTACCAGGCCTCGGCCACCAGGCACGGTATAGCGCCTCTATGGCAACCGCCTGGTGGCGGTGTAGGGTGTAGTTAGGCCCCCAGTACTGTCTAAGGAGGGCCTCAGCCTCCCTCAGCACACCACTAGTAACCGGTATTTCACGCGGTGTTGAGACCTTCTTGGCTACCCTAACTGGGAGGCCGCTGGCCTGGAGGGCTGGGCTTATAGCCGTGTAGCCAGGTTTAGAGGAGAGTTGCACAACTCTAGCAATAGCCGCCTCCAAGAAGGAGCGCGGGTTCTCGGATGCTAGGCGGGACAGCCACCGGGGTTTAGGGAACCTCTCCGGTAGGACTAGGAGGACTCGCCCCTTCGCCCTCCATGGCTCCAGCTCAAACCTCCACCACGGGATTACCCTGACACCCTGTAGTATGGAGGTGAAAGTGTCGGCAGCTGTATCGTTAGGGGTAACGATGAGGTCATACTCATCAGCCCCCTCCACGGTGGCAGCCGCAATAAGTCCTGGAACATCATCCCCCTCCAGCTCAACTATACTGGCCTCCCCTTCAACCCTCTCAATATGGAGCCTAACCTTCCTCCTCATGCAGTCCGGCATCTCAACCTTAAACCCGAGGCGCATTGCCGCCTCCTCAACGGGCCCCGGCCCCCACCAGCTTGAGCAGTCTATTGAGGGCCTAACACACGAGATCCTATCAACCCTTCTAATACCCGAACAATTGAGGTACCATGGCTCGACCTGGAGAATATGCCGGGATCCCTCGCTAGCGGTACCTATGAGGGGGACTAGTGCCCTCGCAACACTACCCCACCCGTTCATCTCAAGGTTGACCACAGCCCTCCAAGGGTTCCCACCCCTAGCCTGTAGGGAGGCCGCCACCGACGCCAGCCTCCCGCTTAACCTCTCGACTCTACCGGCTACCCTGTAGGGTGAATAGTATGGGCATGCGAGCCGTGGCGAGTCTGTTAAGATCTTATTCGAGGGACACTCAACCGGCTCGCTCCCAAGTGTGAATAACACGGCGGCAGCCTCCGGCGGTCTGGCCTCTACTGGTAGTTTTTCCGCCAGCCAGGCGAGCCTCCTAGCGATAGTCTTGACAAGCTCAACCACGTCCCCTCCCTGCCCGCGTTTAACGGCCAGATGGTATGACAGGCTTTCAAGGTCGTTAGCACTCTCGGGTAGAACCTGGAGGGCTAGGATCTCAATACGGTACGGGGCCCCAGGACAACCGTATGATAATACAACAGCCCCCCTCCTACTATATACCCCGATACCCGGGATCCCCTCCACCTCTTTCCTCATCCTCTCGGGTAGGATGTCACCAGAATACCTCTTACCACCGACCTCCAGTACGGGAACCCCGCTAGAGCTGTCGCAAACCGCTATGACTAGGTCACCAGGGTTTATCCTGAGCCCGCCATAGAACGCTGCGACTGTCTCAAGCAGCCTGTCCATGGCACCCTCATAACGGCAACCAACCGTATAGACCCTGGAGGCCTCCCCCGCAAGACCCCTCTCCACGGCTGCCTCTACGGCGCCCACGTTGGGGCAGAGGCCCCTGCTTAACATCATGTTAAATATATAGTGCACCCTGCCCTTGGAGCACCTCAGGGCGCACTCTCTCAGCGCAGCACCTCCACCCCCGCCCCTTTCGAGCCTCCTGATGAGCCCCCGGAACGCCAACCATTCCACGCCAGGCAGCCGGGTGAGGCCCCAAATTATGCCGCCCCGGCGGGGGAGGAGTGCTATGCCGAGAGTCACGATTAGGAGTAGAGCGGCCAGTACTGATATTAGTGCAAATAGCATTATGGGCGGGGCCACCGGGCCATTCCCTCACGACACTCCCAGGTGCTACCTCCTCCTAATAATACTGCTGAAGACCCTACATTCAACCCACTGGGTGGGGATGTGGAGAATTCCATGGGCCGAAGGAGCCTCTCGGGTGTGGACTCTGGCAGGATCCGAACCCACCCTTCACCCACCCTGCGACAGGCTGAATATGTTAGCAATGCTTATAAGATGTAGCGGCCATGAAGATACTAATTTGGGGAGACCCGAATTGCCCTCAACTAGTAACAACTGGTACGGTAAGGCGATAGCGAAGTGGGCACTGATCCTTGCCGATGAGATTGAAGAGATGCTACCAAGTATCAACAAGAGGATAAAGAGAGGAGAGCTCCAAGACGCTCTCCACGAGCTCGGCCGGGTACTAGTCCTCGCGAGCGAGGACGACCTCGCTGAGGAGGCCCGAGACCTTAAAAGACTGGTAGAGGAGATAGCCTCCACAATGCTAGTCAGGGAAGGCTACTACTACCAGGCAATGAACATCCACAGCATAAGGGAGAGGATCAGGGGCCTCATCCAGAAGGTAAGGGAGAGGCTGGGGCAGTAAGTTAAATACAAGGGCTCCCCCCAGCTGTCCTCACACCCGCTCTCCTCCTAACCTCTCTTGACCCTCTCCCAACCTACAAGCTTAAGTGCACGTCCCCCGATAGTGACCAGGCCTGTGCCGGGGCTAGCAGAACCTATAACACTCCAAGGTGTTCTTGTCCTCTCAATCTCTTCCGAGAGGCATTCCAGTCCTGCCTTGTCAGTGAGGAGTATTAGGTTGTAATCCTCCCATGAGGTTAATGCTTCGCTAGGTGTGAGGTTGTACTGCGTCGTGAGCTTGGGGTCTACTAGTGGGTGTCTGTCTAGAGTGATGTTGAGTTTTCCCAGTCGGGCCATGACCTTAATGGTGTAGCCTAGCCCGTCACTATTATCTGAGGCGGCGGCCGGCTGGCATCTTGAGATGGCCCTCCACGCTTCTATGGGCGGCTTCCTCTTAACAAGCCATGGCGGAACCGCTTCCACACCAGCCCCGCTAGAGTGTAGCCTATACTCGACGGCACCGTAGCCCGCGTAGCCTATCTGGACTACTATGAGCTCGCCTCGCCTCCTTAAGGGGAGTCTGGGGACTGGGCTGGTTTCCAGCTCTCCAACCGCTAAAACATCTATCCAACCCTCCCTGGAGGTGTTGGTGTCGTGCTTCATGGGTGTTGCACCAGCGTATCTCGCGGCCTCCAGGGCGCCCGTTAGGGCCTCATACACTTCATCCTCTGGTAGGCCCAGGCTCACGCTCACACCTGCAGGCCTAGCACCTGTTGCGACGACATCCATTATGGCGCCCATGACGGCCCTCCAAGCCCATATGGGTAGGGTGAGGAAGCGGTACCTGCTCTCGGGGAGGGAGTAGCCGTCAAGGTTGACGACTACCCTACCTAGGGGGCACGCCTCGTAGAGGTAGCAGTCTGAAGAGTAGAGGCGTGCTTGTATGAGTTTGAAGACCTCCTGCTCCAGCACCCCACGAGACCTCCTGTACCAGTAAATGTTCCCCTACTATATACCCTCCAGCTACCACCAGAATAAAGGGGAGACCGGCAGCCCAAAGGTGTGGCGTATTGCATGGTATGAGGGTCATAGACTTCCACACACACCTACCGTTCAGGTACAAAGACCCTGTCGAGGCGGCATCCTACCTAGTGAGCGTGATGGACAGGTCTGGCGTTGAGAGGGCGGTAGTCATAGCTATTGAGGGGGGTGTGAGGAGCTTCCGCAGGAGGATGAACCCCCGCTATATCCGGGAGGCCGCGGAGGAGATCCTGGACTACGTGGCCTACAACCCGAGCGCTGCTCTGAGGAAGATCCTCTTCGAGCCCGAGGAGAGCATAAAGGAGCACGAGACGCTCCTGGTCGAGCATAGGAGGAGGACTGAAGAGGTCGTAATGGCGGCTGAGAGGTTCCCCGACAGGCTATTACCTGTTGGGAGCTTCAACCCAGACCTCGGCGTTGAGGAGACCCTCAAGAGGCTTAGGAGGTACCAGGACGTTCTCATAGGTGTCAAGATCTACCCAACACTCCACTGCATACACCCCGCCAGCAGGAACCTACAACCACTATACAACTGGGCCGCGAAGAACAGGAAGATCGTCATAATCCACACAGGATGCGACCCAGGCATGTGGGAGCTCCCCAAGCTGTGCCGCTATGCCAGGCCCAAGTATGTGGCTGAGGCGGCTAGGAAGAACCCGGACGTGGTGTATGTGATAGCCCATATGGGCGCCTATAGCATGCTAATGCCCGGGATCTTTTTCCGGGAGGCACTCAACGCTGCGCAGCTCGAGAACATCTACCTTGACACGAGCGCTACTGAGCCCATATTCATTGAAAGGGCGGTGGAGGAGATAGGGTACGAGAAGATCCTATACGGTAGCGACTACCCCTACGTCGTAGGGGTAGACATGAGGGACACTATAGAGGAGATCCTCTCCCTAGACATACCAGGGGAGGCTAAGAGGGCGATCCTGAGGGAAAACGCTGAGAGGCTCCTGAAAAACCTAGGAGTCCTCTAAGCCGTCCTCCCGGCCTGGGCCCGAGGAGCGGAGCCTCTCTGCGAGCTCGAGCATTTTATGGTACTCCTCCTCTGAGAGCTCAGTTATCCTCGCAGCGAGATAGCGGAGCTTCATGTAGTCCTCCGCTAGCGCCTGCTCCCTCATGACCCTCTGATACCTTGATAGGACGCTCATGACGCTCGTGCTGGTCAAGCTTATGAAGCCGCCCAGGACTGCTATGCCGAAGAGCATAAGTATGACCCCTATGGCCCGGCCGATAGGCGTTACTGGCACGACGTCCCCGTAGCCAACTGTTGTGACTGTAGCAAGGCTCCACCAGAAGGCGTCGGTCAGTGTTCTGATAGTAGAGCCTGGGGCCCTCGCCTCGGCCATGAATGCTATGACGCTTGTAAAGCTGAGGCCTACGAGGAACACTACTAGGAGCTGGAGGAGGCGTGCCTCCCTGATTATATCGATGAGCATCCATACATAGATGTTCTGGCGTCCAAGAACCTTATAGACCCTATAAACCCTGACGAGCCTGAAAAGCCTTAGGAAAGCGGCTAGGACGGGTGCGTTGATTGCCACAGTAGCATATGCCGGAGTTAGGGCCAGCACCTCATACCAGTAGTGCGAGAGGAAAGCCCCCTTATCCCTACTCCTCAGAAGCCTATACACGAACTCCAGCGCCAGGATAGCGCATATCAGGAGGTCGAGGTTGTAAATGCTCCTGGCCTGCACGCTGCCGGCGGGGAAGAGGAAGTCGGCCACAAGCACGAGGACGCTCAGGACTATGAGGCTCGTTATTATTGTCTCTGTGAAAAGCGTGTCCCCGAACAGCTCCCTCCTGAACTCCTCTGCAATCCTTTTAGACCTCTCCCAGGTCTCGAGGACTCTCCCCCTAACCTTCTCCTCACCCTTCAAGCCCGCGAGGATCTCCTCTACCCTCCTCTTGAGGCTGCGCAGGATCTCCTCCAGCCTGTTAACCAACTCCCACACGCCTCATATACTAGTCTTGTCCCGGCTTTGAGGTAGTGATGTGGAGGGAATCTAATAAGTAAGGTTTGATCTTCTGAGTCAAAACCATCTTATAATAACCTTAATAGGCGGTTAATCAAACCCCGAAAATGGGGGGCACCCCATTTAAAGGGTCGGTGCGTGGTCGGATTGGAGTCCAGTAGCCTTTACCGGGAGTGCGTCGACGACCTCGTGAGTGACGCGCGCAGGATATTCGAGAGCGAGGATCTCCTAAGCCTAGAGAGCCTGCCGGACTTCATAATACTAGATGACGCCCAAAAGCTTATGAAGACGATGGTGGAGTTCCGCAGGAAGTGCTTCCGGGCGCTGAGCAAGGAGGAGTATGACGAGATAAACAGTATCATTAATGGGGCGCTCCTCAAGATCGCTGCGGCCCTTAAAGGTAAAAAGACGGAAGACCCCGTCGCCAAGCAGATCATGTCCATGTTCACTGAGGACGAGATCGAGATCCTAAGGGAGTTTGAGAGGTTCAACAAGCTAGACCCCGAGGTGACTCCTCCAGACAGGCTAGCAGACCTCCTGGTTTCGAGGAGCGGCGAGATATATGACCTAGTGGCCGAGGCCGTGAGGAAGCAGTACGTGGACTTCTCAGGCCTCATAAAGACGTGGACTACACAGGGTAAGATTAGGGCTACAGTCAGCAAGGCCCTCCAAGCCCGCTACTCGAGGAGGTTCAAGAACATTGTCGAGGCCGTGAAGAGGCTCCTAGACCAGCAGCCCGCATGGCTCCTCAGGCTTTTCACAGACTATGAGAAGGCCCTGCTCGAGAGTGCGGAGCTGAGGGAGAGGATTGAGAAGGAGATCCGCGAGAAGGTAGAGAAAGAGCTCGGGCTACCGGAGCTGGAGAGGCAGGTCGAGGTGCTAGAGGAGGAGAGGCAGTCCCTCCTCCAGAGGGTTGAAGAGCTGAGTGCTGCCCTGGCAGCAAGGGAGGTCGAGAAGGAGAAGATCCTCATGGAGCTCGACTACCTGAGGAGGGATAAGGAGGAGCTGGCATCCCGTATCGAGGAGCTACAGTCCAAGCTGGGCCGTGTCGAGGAGGATCTCGAGAAGGCCCGCAAGGAGCTGGAGGAGAAGAGGAAAGAGCTGGAGCAGCTAACACAACAGTACAGCCAGGACAAGGCCGCTAAGGAGGCCCTTGAGGCTGAGGCCGAGAGGCTCAAGTCAAGGATCGCGGAACTCGAGAACATGCTTAGAGAGTACTCGACGGCCAAGGAGGCCCTTGAGGCAGAGAAGCAGACGCTTGAGGCTAAGCTGGGAGAGCTGGAGTCAGCCATAAAGGGTGAGAGTGAGGAGAGGCCTGCCAGCTTCGAGGACGCCCTAGGCTATGAGAGCGTGTTCATTGAGAGGTTCAACTACCACATGAACAGGCTCCCCCTAACCCTCTACGACCCCCTGAGTAGGAAGGAGGTCAAGATAAAGAGCTGGGGTAAGGCTAACATCGAGGAGGGAGCACTCCACCCGGACAGTAGCGGGCCTAAGGGGAGGTTCTCGAGGTACATAGTCTACGAGGGGGTCTTGAGGAAGAGGAGGAGGCTAGTCATAGAGGCCCTATCGTTCGTGAGGCCTGAGAGGTATGAGAGGGAGGGGTACGACCTCGAGCCCATGAAGCTTGGCGAAGCCCTATCACTCGCCAGCCAGAGGGCTATGGAGGCAAGGAACAACGGCTACTATCACGTCCTAATGGTGATGAGCCCGACAGGGTTTACGAGAAAACTGCAGGAGTACGTGGCGGGGACAGACTTCCACAGGATGTTCCTATCGAGTAGCCTCACACTAATACTCTTCGATCCTCTAACAGGTGAGGTATACCATCACCCAGCAGATCCTGTTGTCGAGAGGTTCGCCGCGGTATTGAGGCCCTTAACACCGTTGGAGGAGATAGAGAAGGCTGCCCTCAAGATCAAGGAGCTGAAATACGAGGCACTAGCACGCTCACCAGCACTGCCCCACTTCCGCCTGAAAGAGCTCGTTAAAAAGACCGGTATGTCCCCCAAGGCTGTTAGAGCGGCTGTTGAGAAGCTCCAGAAGGAGGGGGTGGGTAAGGTGAAGGTGGAGAAGGGAGAGCTCATCTTCGTCTACAAGGAGGCGGCCTAGGAGGTGTAGTGGAGTGGGCATGGACGACCTCGAGAACCTGAGAGACGAGGCGGGCGGAGCCCTTGTTGACACGGGGAACATACTTATCGAGATCGGCAGGAGGGCTGTCTCAGCAGTAGTCGGACTCCAGGCAGGCCCTGCGGCGGGGGCTGCTGTGGGTGTGGCCCTCGCTGCAGCGTACCTGATCTACCGTAGGAGGAAGAAGCTCGCCAGTAAGGGGCTGACCGTCGAGCAGGCGGAGATCGTTAAGCTCACGGCAATGCTCGACGACCTCTACAAGAGGAGGGAGGAGCTCTCCAAGGCGCTCCAATACGCTAAGAGGCCAGTCCAGAGGAGGATGCTAATGAACAGTATACAGAACACTGACAGCCTCATTGAAGACCTAGAAGCACTTCTAGAGCTCGAGAACACCCTGCTCGAGGCTAAGAAGAGGATCAGGACACTCCTAGGCCCAAAGGCCGCTAGAGAGGTCGAGAAGATCCTGAGCAGGGTCGAGAAGGGTGAGGAGCCCGTCGAGGGGGTGTACAAGCTACTCTCAAAGGTCGGGGAGAAGGTTGAGAGGACTGAGAGGGGGATAGAGACTCTCCGCCTCCTGCTGGGAGGCCCCCTAACCTAACCCCGACATGAGTGTTTCCCCTGGCGACCCCGCAGGGGTCAGAAGGGCCGCATGCACTCGGGGGCGGCATGCGGCGTCTCCGGGTCAAGCCCCTGTGTAACAGGATATGCGTATAGCGTGGAGGTGTGTTGGGATGGTGTTCGGGTTCCTCCGTGGGAGGGGAGCGGACTGGATAGATAAGGTGAGTATTGAGGAGCTAGAGAAGGAGAGGATCCGTGTCGAGACTAGGGCCAACATGGTTCTAAGACAGATCCAGAGGCTCGAGGCAGAGAAGGAGAGGCTATACGAGTACGGGAAGAACGTGCCGGAAGGAGAGAAGGTAATGATAGCGGAGAAGATCAAGAACATCGAAGACGAGATCGCCTCAAAACAGCGGGAGTACGGAGACCTACTCAGGCAGAGGCAGGCGCTCATAAACCTAATAAGGCTCAAGCGCTGGGAGGCGCAGCTGAAGAAGAAGGGTATATGGGAGAAGATCAAGAAGGTGGACCCCGAGAAGCTCATCGATAAGCTCGCTGACATCAAGTTCGAGAAGGAGAGCTTTGACCAGAACGTGGAGGCAATAGTCGCGGCGATCGGCCCCGAGATCGGTGGGTACCCCGTGGACGCTAGGACAAAGAAGATCATGGAGAAGATGAAGGGGGAAGAGGAGAAGTAGCGGTAATGAGTAGAAAATAATATAATTCAATTTTTAAATTTTGCTTATTTCCCAGGCGCACCCACAGTTCCGCTCAGGGGGGCTAGACCGGCCCCCATGTGGCCGGGGCCTATGGGTCTGGGCAGGGTAAGGTGTGGATGAGGATGGCTGGTAGGCGTTACACACTCATATGGAACGATCTCAAAGGGAGTAGGCGGAGGTATATCGTCGAGGCGCCTACATGGATAGGGAGGCCGGGGGGATGGAAGATCAAGGCCCCCGGCCTCGACCCTTACAGTGTCATACTCTACAGGGAGGACACGGGCGAGTACGTGGCGACGGGATACGAGGACTCCACAGTCTCTAGGAGGCACGCCCTCCTTAAGCCATCGGTTAAGGGTGTCCTGGTTAAGGATGTCGGAACACATGGTAGGGGCAGCCTTAACGGGACATATGTTAACGGGGAGAGGATTGAGCCCCTGCTTGAGGTGCTGGCGAGGCCTGGAGACATTATAACAGTGGGTGCACAGGCCTCCTTCAAGGTGGGCATCCTCTCGGAGGATGTAGTCGTTGAGCCCACGAAGCCGGGTGAGATCCTAGTACTTGACTCCTCGAAGGCCCGCCTCTCCAGGGAGCTCTACACGAGGAGCCTAAAGCTGGAGGACGGTAGGATTATTGTGGTCGCCCCAAGGGATGTTAAGACGAGCTTCGACGCTGATGAGGGGCATCGGATAAGGATTGAGGGTAGGGGCACCTCCACGAAGGACTATGAGAGGACAGTCCTACTGAGCATTGAGAATATGCTTAAAGAGGCGATCCACGCTCTCGAGTTGGAGCCCAGGGATGAGAAGAAGATAGAGGAGGCTGTGGAGAACGTCAGGGCTATCCTAATCCTCCAAGAAACCAGCAAGGTGCTACTGAAAATCGTGGACAAGAAGATGGTGGACGAGATCGCCTCGATAGCAGACCTTGTAGTCAAGGGGAGGCATAGCCCTGCCCAGCTGAATAGGCTCCGCATGGAGCTCTCTACATTGGTCAAGGTGATCGAGATCAAACTGAAAAGCATGTAGGAGGTGGTTCCATTGAAGAATACTACTATTATTGCGGTACTCCTTTACACACTAATAGCCCTATCCCTACTACCCCAGACGGTGCAGGCCATACCCTCATGGATAAACCCGGACGTAGACGTCGTATACACTAATGTGAGCGACCTAGCAGGCTACAACTATAGCTACACAGGGGGAAGGCTTAAGGTCAGCCCTAGTGCAACATGCGCTGGCGCTGCTGGAGAGTGTGTCTCCGTCTCATTCCTTGCTAACACGACATCCGGCGGCACATTATCAGTCGAGCTGATTATAGACGGACTGGGCAATCTACACTCACTCTCATATTACTATCCAGGGGGCTATGAGATACATGTCCTCATGAGCCCCCCAATCCCTCTAAACCTCAGCGACCTAGCGAATCTCAGTAACAGCTGGCCCCCAATATATACGAACACCTCGATGTACACGACGTTTTATATCAGAGACAACCTAGGTAACAGCACTAGCATAACGCTGCCCACAGAGGTCGCAGTATACGGGCCGGTAGATGTCTGGGGGAGGTACAAGGCTTACCAGATCCTGCTATCCGAGTGGATAAACGGGTCTAAAGCGGAGGACGTGCTCCTCCTCTACAGCCCTGAGTACAGGACGTTCCTGGGGCTAACTATATATTCTCAAATATCCTTCGAGCGCCCAAACATCTCAATACCAACACATGGAGGAAACGGCACATCATATTCCTCGCCCCCACCGCAACCACCACCACAGCCACCTAGCGGGACTACAAGCTCTGAAAAACTGGGTACTGGCTCCGCTATACTAGGCCTAGTCTTCCTAGCATTAGTGATCGGCGCACCAGCATACCTCCTCTATAAGAAACGATCCGCTGGCGGGTCTAGCCTACATGCTCCCCGGCCCCCAGCACCACCGCCCTCCCCTTCCGGGCGGGGGTCTGAAGGCGTGTATAGGCCTGTATCCTCAGCCAAGATCCTAGTCTCACCCTCCATCCTAAAACTCAAGCAGGGAGATGCTGGTAGCTTCAGAGTCGAGTATAGCTGCCCCCAGCAGTGCACTCTCCGAGTAACAACTCCACGTGGCCTAATGGTGGAGCCCCTTGAGGTGAGCGTAGAGGGTGAAGGCAGTCACACGTTCACCATTAGGGCCGGGGAGGATCTGAAGGGCCCCTATGTCGTCTCAATTACCGCAGACCCGCTGAAAGTGTCAACACGCCTCAGAGTACAGGTCGAGCCAGCCCCCAAGGGGGAGAAGCCCCCAGTTGAGCGGGTGGAGGAGCCGCCCACACCCGGGCCGGCCCGTAAGAGGGAGGAGGGGCCTCCGGCACCCCAGCCTGTAGTGGCGCCCATTAGCGAGGAGTTACCTGTTAGCGGTTACAAGATAATAAAGCGCCTCGGTAGTGGCGGGTTCAGCACAGTCTACCTAGCGGTCAAGGAGGACACGGGCGAGAAGGTGGCTCTCAAGATCCCGAGGATAGAGCTGGGCTCAACGCTATCGGGGAGCCTGATAGAGACCTTCAAGAGGGAGGCTGAGACGTGGAGCAAGCTCAACCACCCCAATATTGTGAGGGTTATTGACTATGGGGTCGCCCCTATACCGTATATCGCAATGGAGCTCATGGAGGGGGGTAGCCTGAGGAGAGTCCTTACCGAAAGGGGTAGGCTCGGCCTCAAGGAGGCAATTAAGATAGCAAGGGACGTCGGGGAGGCCCTAAGCTACGCCCACCACATGGGGGTAGTGCACCGAGACATAAAGCCCGAGAACATACTCTTCGACGGGGAGGGCAGGGCGAAGCTGACAGACTTCGGCCTCGCAAAGGTTCTCCTCCAAGCCTCTACAACGGGATCGACAGGCTTCAAGGGAACCCTACTATACGCCGCACCGGAGCAAATAGACCCTGCAACCTTCGGGATGCCGGACTGGAGAACTGACATATGGCAGTTGGGGGCACTACTATATGAGATGCTGACAGGCCAGCCACCGTTCATAGCGGATAACCCCCTAGCACTAGCATATAAGATCGTAAATTCTGAGCCCCCACCGCCAAGCAGTCTGAACCCGGGCATCCCGGAGTGGCTTGACCAGCTCATAATGAAGTGCTTAAGGAAGAGGAAGGAGGAGAGGTGGAGGAGCGTAGACCTAATACTCGAGAGGCTCCAGGAGGGAAGCAGGTCGCTAGATTAGGGGGCGGAGACCCCCATATATTGAGAATTTAATAAGATCCAGGCCGCCCATCCCGAATCTAACGGCGCCCCGTAACTGAACGGTCACTGGGACGTGGAGGGTAGAGGTGGTAGTGGGTAGCGTATTAGAGGTGGAGGGCGTCAAGAAGAGGTATGGAAGGCTACTAGCATTACGGGGGGTCTCCTTCACTCTCCGGCCCGGAGTTCTAGTCGGGCTTGTCGGGCCCAACGGTGCTGGTAAGACTACACTCATCCGCGTCGTCGTAGGAATACTCCGGCCCACTGAGGGGCGTGTGAGGCTGTTCGGTCGTGACCCCTTCAGGGAGCCACGGGCTAGGGAGCCCCTAGGCTACATACCTGAGAGGCCCCAGTTGCCGAGCAGTATACCTGTCAGGGAGCTCCTCAGGATAACGGCCATGCTATACGGCCACCCCAGGCCGGCTGATGCTGTTGACGAGGCAATCGCCCTCACAAGCCTTGAAGGACACGAGTATAAGAGGTTTGACCAGCTGAGTGCCGGGTTGAAGCAGAGGGCAGCAATAGCCCACGCACTGATCCATGAGCCCCGGCTCATCATTGCTGACGAGCCAACGGCCAACCTTGACCCGGTGGAGAGGGTCAAGATCCTCCAGATACTCTCAGACCTCAACAGGAAAATGGGCCTAACAGTACTGTTCACCAGCCACGTCCTAGCGGAGGTCTCTAGGCTTGGGGAGGAGATAATAGTCCTACTAGGCGGGAGGGTGGCCTTCGTCGGCAGCCCGGAGAGGCTAGTAGAGATGAGTAAGATAGTGAGGGTGAGGACAAGCGACCCCGAGAAGCTCTCAAGGCTCCTGGCGGAGAGGGGTTATAATGTTGAGGTGGAGGCCTTCAGTGTCAGGGTCGAACTTAAGTCGAGGGCTGAGATCTCGAGGCTCTTCAGAGACCTTTCAGAAATCGAGGATGAAGTCCCAGTATACAATGTCGACACGGTGGAGGCCGCGCTCGAGGGCCTCTTGAGGGGTGGTGGCGGTGAAGCTCCCTAGGAGCGTGGTTCTCGCATACCTCGACTTTAGCGACAGCCTCCGCCTTGGCCTCTTCGACGCTGTCATATTCATATTCACATTCGTCGGGGTACTCCTCTCATACCTAGAATATTATGGGAGTAGTGCGTCCCTCGCAATGAGCATCTTGAGCCCTACACTCCTCGCCACAGCACTCTACCTAGCTCTTAGGAGTAGTGCCGGGATAGCTCACATGGCGGGTGAGGGGGTGCTAGACATATACCTCACATACCCCCTGAGCAGGCCGGTCATAGCCCTCGTCATCCTCATAAGCAGGGTTATAGTCCCATCCCTCATAATCATCGGCCTCCCAGCGCTGGCAGCCTCAATAGTGTACTACCCCCTTATATCGGCTGAGACCCTCAAGTTCCTAGAGATGTTCGGGGCCTTCCTCGTACAGGCGACTTTCTATGGCGTCTCGTTCAGCGTTATAGCACTCCTGTCTAAGAGGGGAGGAACTGCTAGCATATTAAGCCTGCTCTACTACTTCACCTATAACATCCTGGAGCTGATCCTCTCAAACCTCAGCGCGACCTATGAGAGCATTACCTACAAGATCTCAAGGGCGATGAGCTTCTACCTCGTAGCATACCAGCACGTCAACCCACCCTCAATAGTCCCACCACCCAGCCTGTGGGAGGCCCTACTCGTGCCTGGGTTGACGCTCGTCCTAGGCGCACTCTTCGTCCTACACTTCTCGAGGTGGTATGAGCCTTGAGCGTGAGCTGGATTAGCCCCAGGAGTGTGGCCGGCCGGATACTACTCGCTCTAGGCCTAAGCCTGTTCTTGGGAGGGGTGGCGGGATACTTGCTAGGTGTAAAGACTGTGACGACCATGTCGGGCTCTTTAGAGCTCACTCCCAATAGTGCCCTCGTCGTCTCGACCTACACGCTCACAAGCAGGGGCGTGGTCACGGTCGAGGCCTGGAATGCTAGCGAGGTCTACTATGTTAGCGGTATAAGGGGTGATCCCAGGTCGCTACTGAAAGGCCTCCAGACCTTCAATATTAGCGTCGGGAACGAGGACTTCAAAACAGACCTGAGACTAGGCGTCGTCTACGGCACAACGACAGCCCAGGCCTCCGGGAAACTCCTATCAGTCCTACCCCAGGTCTCAACAATGCTCAGCTTCAAAATAATCCAGGTCAAACCAGTCAGCCCGGACCACTATATTGTGAGGCAGAACCTGACGGTGAACGAGGCCCTCCTAGTATTCATAGTCGGCCAGAACGTGACATACAAGTACACCTATCAGGTGGGTGAGCACCACATAATAGACCCCGAGAAAATATCAGCCCTAGGGGCAGTCCTCAGCGCGTCAAGCCTCCTATTCCTACCAGTAACAGGGAGGTCTAGGGGCCGAGGCTGAAGTGGGGGCCCCTCCCTCCCGGCCCAGCTATGCCCTCGACAAGGTAGGCCAGGCGCTTCATAGACGCTAAGACCTCGAGGTTAGCCTGCAGGACAAGCCTCCTCACCCTAGCTGCTCTTCTAGGATCCCCTATATCGTCGCCCGTGCACTCATTCACGACAACCTCGAAGACCTTATCGAAGGGCTCGAGTAGGAGTACGCCAAGGTTCACCCCGACATCGGCGCCGTAGATGCCTACTAGGTAGCCGGTGAGGTCTTCGGGGAGCTTTTTCAGCACCTTTTCAAGCTCCCTCAAGCCTGATCCCATCTTATCGGCTAACCTGACATGCTCCTCCTCCATCCTCATATAGGAGCGTATGCTGTCGACCAGGGTATCCTCGAGGAAGTCCAAGACCCACTCATCTAACCTTAACAGCTCCCTACACGCCCCTGATAAGGAGGAACCCTCAGCCAACACGCCTCACCCCAGTGCACGCTTTACTGAGTGATAGATGTTATGGACTGACCTCCCCGCAACCCCCCTTTATCCTGTCTGCCTTCTCTTAAGGTATACTCTCCACGTTGGGGCCATCGTCCTCGGGTGGTTTGCGTACACCTGGTCTATTCTGCCTACTGACGTCTTGAGCGGCCACTTCTTAGGCTCCTGCGGGTTCCTCTTCGAGATCTCCTCTATCTCCTTTAGGGCCTCAGCGTAGGCCTCAATGTTTTCGATGGTCTCCGTCTCTGTGAACTCTATCATGAGGGCCTCGTCCACTATGAGGGGGAAGTATATGGTGGGCGCGTAAAAGCCCCTATCCAGAAGGCCCTTTGCCACGTCATCCGCCTTAACGCCGGTCTCCCTTCTAAGGGGTTCAGCGCTTAGGACTGCCTCATGCTTCCTCGGCCTACCCTTACCGTATGGTAGGCTGTATCCCTTCGAGCCCTTCATGAGGCTGAGGAAGTAGTTCGTCTTCGCTACCGCGGCCTCAGTGGCTAGCCTAAGGCCCTGGGGGCCCATTGAGAGGATGTAGATATAGGCCCATATTAGGGGGATAGTGTTGAAGGGGTACGCTCTAATTAGGCCCACACTATGCCTGCCCGGCCATCTTATAGTGTAGAGGCCCTCGTCCTCATCATATACTACACGGGGCCCAGGTAGGAGGTCTAGCAGCGTCAGACCTGTGTCCCCCACGGGGACAGCCTTGGCACATACAGGCCCCGCCCCGGGCCCCCCGCCGCCGTGTGGTGCGCTGAAGGTCTTGTGCACGTTCAAATGAGCAATGTCGAACCCCATGTCTCCAGGCCTAGCGTAACCCATTATGCCGTTAAGGTTCGCGCCGTCATAGTATAGTAGCCCCCCGACACCGTGGATCAGGTCTGCGATCTCGAGGATATGCTCCTCGAACAGTCCGAGGGTGCTGGGGTTGGTTATCATGAGCCCCGCAGTCCTCTCACCCACAGCAGCCTTCAAGGCACCCATATCAACGTTTCCGTCCTCAGCCGTCGGGATCTCAACAACCCTGAAACCAGCCATTGCAGCGCTCGCAGGATTAGTACCGTGTGCGCTGTCGGGCACGATTATCTCATCCTTCACCCCGGCCCTTCCGAGGAGCCCGTGATACCTGCGGATGGTCAGGGTTCCAGCGAGCTCTCCATGGGCGCCTGCCGCGGGGTGTAGGATGCATCCGTCCATCCCGGTTATGTGGGCGAGCCACTCCTGCAGCTCGTAAAGCATCTGGAGGAGGCCCTGAACCTCCTCCACAGGCATATGGGGGTGGAGGCCTGTTACCCTATCATCAAACGCGAGCTCTAGGGCCACCCTCGGGTTATACTTCATAGTACAGCTGCCCAGCGGTACAGGCCCCTGGTCGACTCCATAGCTCATCTGGCTAAGCCTAGTGTAATGCCTTATGAGCTCGGTCTCAGTGAGCCTCGGGATCTCGGGTGGATCCCTACGTAGGAGACTTTCGGGCACCGGCCTCTCCCTGTTGAGCCTCTCGAGATCCTCCTCGAGGGGGGCAGCATAGACTGCGGGCCCCCTGTCGGGGTACTCCATTATGAGTGGCTCACTCCATCTCGCCTGAACATATTCCCGCACCACGGATCACCTCCGGAGGGCCTCCCCTATAGCGTCTACAAGGAGGTCGATGTGCCTCTTCCTGTGCGCCTCTGTAACGGCGATAAGCCCCCAAGACCTGTCGAGCCACTCGGCTGAAGCCTCATGCAGGGGTGGGCCTATGTATAGCTTCCTCCTCCTTAGGGCCTCCGCAAGGCCTTCGAAGTCCCCTGTTGGAGCCCGGAAGGGGGTATCCCTCCAAGTCTCGGCCTCAACAGTCTCCAGCCCCGCCCCCCTCAGCTTCTCCTTGAGGTAGAGGGTCTTAGCCCTCACATTCTCAGCCACAATCCTTAGACCCTCACCGCCGTGGCCGGCTATGTAGGCTGCTGCGAGGACGGCCATTAGGGCCTCATTGGTTGTAATGTTGCTAGTAGCCCTAGCCCTCCTAATATGCTGCTCTCTGGCCTGCAGTATGAGGGCGAACGCCCTCCTCCCCTCAGAGTCCCTGGAGAGCCCCGCGATCCTACCGGGCATCTGCCTTATTAGCCGGAGATCCCATCGGACGGCCATAACACCGAGGTATGGCCCCCCATAGTTTAACCCGAGGCCTAGGGGCTGGCCCTCAGCCACCGCTATATCGGCACCCAGCTCCCCGGGTGGCTTGTAGAGTGTAGCGGCTATCGGGTCTGTCTTCACAATGTAGAGGGCTCCAGCCCTCCTAGCGGCCTCTCCCACCTGCTCGGCCCCACCGTCTACAACTCCAATACTGTTGGGGAACTCGAAGACGACCGCGGCCGTCTCACCGGTTACGACCTCGTCCAGGGCTTCAAGATCAACGCAGCCGCATTCCCTATTCGACGGGATCTCAGAAATCACAACACCATGAGGCCTCAGATAAGCCTCTAACACCTTCCTATAGCGGGGGTCTAGTGTGTCAGGGACGACAACACGCCTCCTCCCCCTCCTGAGGCGGAGGGCCATGAGGACGGCCTCAGCTAGGGCCGTGCTACCATCATAATGGCTACTATTCACAACATCCATGTCGAGGATCTCAGCCATAAGACTCTGATACTCAAACAACGCCTGCAAAAGGCCCTGACTAGCCTCAGGCTGATATGGAGTATAGCTCGTGAGGAACTCCCCCAGCCTCAATATAAACCTCTGATAAGCAGGGACATAATGAGCCCAAGCACCACCCCCTAGAAACGGCGGTACACCACCACCCCAAACTCGAGCAAGCCTCTCCCTAACCCACTCCACAACCTCCATCTCACTAAGAGGCCTACCCGCACCAATAGGAAGACTATCCCAGAACCCCCTCGCCAAAACACTCCGAGGAATATCACTGAAAAGCTCCCCAACGCCAGAGAACCCCGCTTTACGGACAAGCTCTTCAATGTCTTCAGCATTAGGGATCCAATAGCGGTGTGAGCCCACATCACAACACCACCAACACAGGTACGGCCGCACACAATAATACAATTATTCCGAGCCCCCTTCCACCGATGAGGATTAAGAAGATGATGTCCACATCCATTGTTAGCCCGAGCTTCATTGTATCTTCTCCGCAGCCCTTCTCTTAGCCTCTCGAACCAGCTCCTCCACCTTTCTCTCGGGAACCTCGGGGAGCTGGAGCCACTTGTAGGTGAGGTAGAGTTCCCAGGCCCTGTTGCCGAGGGTCTCAACAAAGTCCTCTACCAACCGACCCCCACTCCTGTTTCTATGATTATATCCTTAGTCTTCGTCTCCGCAACCGCTTCCACCATGGGAAGCATTACTCCTCCCGTACTTCTCTCTAATCCTCTCCTTGACCTCCTCCAGGCTCCTCCCCTCTAGGAGCATTTCCACGCCCTCCGTGTCGATGGCAACAAAGTGCTTGAATCTTGCGTCCGCTGCCAACTCCAGTATCCCCTTTATCTCCAGTCCATAGGGGAACCCCGAGGTGCATAGCTAGGGCCGCAAAAGGTGTGTCCTCTGGATCCACATTTTTGACTATTTCGACTAGCTCCTCTGGGGCGTAGAGGTTGAGGGGAGAGCGGAAGAGGATCTCCCTTATTCTGCCGGGTTTTATGATGGCGGAGAAGACGATGTTCGTGTCAACCACCAGTGTAGGCATGTTTTACCCGCTCCCACACCCTGGCCTTCGC